>CAZFGM010000098.1:0-15250 GCA_964518515.1 uncultured Alcaligenaceae bacterium
CCCTCAGCTGCTGGAACGGAATTCACACACGGAATGATTGTACCATGTGCGACAATAGGTGCGGTAGGTCCGTTGTGAAGGATCTCGTGAAGGAATTGCCGATGTTGCATGTCGGACCGGAAGGAACGTGAATAACTGAATAACCGACTTACCCCTGTTGCCGGACATGACTTCATTTTAAAGTGTTTACTGAAAAAAAGGACTCCACGGTGCCCGTTCTTCCGGGTATCCTTGTCATGGACATTTCACTCGAGGCTCACCGTGAAAGACGTCGTCATCGAAAACCCCATACTGAACTCACCGTTCGAAATGCCCAAGCGGCACTTCGACGAGGGGTTGGCCGTAGGCGTAAGAGCCGAACAGGATGATTTTCTCCGGCTGAATGCGATCCGCTACTTCACGGGCGAAGCGGCGGATCAGCCTTCTGGGAATGTCAGCCCCACGATACCAACGGGGCAACCGCGCGGCCTGGGTGGACGAGTGCCTGGAAAGCATATTTATTAAGGGCATGTAAAATAGGTGGTTTTGCCAGGAGGTAAGGGGAACCAGCATTTCTAAAACGAGGCCAGCGCGCTGTGCTGATCGGGATAGAATTCGAACAGGTCCACCAGGCGGCACACCCGGAAGATATCCTGGGTCTGCGGGCCCACCTCGGAGAGCTTGAGGGTGCCGTTGGCCTGGCGCATTTTTTTCTGAAAACTCACCAGCTTGGCCAGGAACACGCTGTACAGCAAAATCGGGTCTTCCGGCCCCAGGCTGAGAACCATCTTGCGGCAGCCTTCCTGGTCCACCAGGAAGCCAAGTTCGGCGGCCATTTTACTGAGTTCTTCCTCGTTCATTTTCTTGTGCCGCAAGCGCACACAGAAAATGTCGCCCTGGTTGTCCACCTCGATCTGCTGAAAGGGGCGCATGACCAGTTTCTCGTATCGCGGGGCCGCCAGGGGGTTTCCCCCTGGAGGGGAACAAAAACCCTATTCACACTTAACAGGTTGTGCCGGTCAAGGGCAAGGGAATTCGGCGGGATTCGCTGATTTTTTCGGATTCCGCCCCGAAAGCAGGCGACGCGTTCCATCGCTGGGGCTCGGGGTTGTCCAAAGCCGGCTCAGGCTGGCCGAGGAGGACGCCGCCGTGGACGCCAACCGCTCGCACCGGCACACGCTGGCCGACCAGGGCCGGGGTATGGGCGGGAAAGCTGACCGGGGCATAGCGGCAGGCGGTGCCCAGCACGTGGCCGGGACGGCCGGGATCGCCCCCTTCCACCAGGACGTCCAGCTGCCGGCCCACCAGACTGCGATAGTAGGATTGGGCCAGTTCGCGTTCCAGGTCGCGCAGGCGCTGGCGCCGCGCGTCCACGACTGCCGGTGGTACGCGATCGGGATAGTCGGCCGCGGGCGTTCCGCTGCGAGGGCTGTAGGAAAAGACGTGGATCTTGCAAAAGCCCGCCGCGCGCGCCACCCGGCAGGTGGCGTCGAAGTCCGCTTCCGTCTCCCCCGGAAAGCCGACGATCACATCGGTGGAAAAGGCCGGCTGATCCAGGGCATCTTGCAGCCGCTGGCAGCGCTCGAGGAAACCGGCGGCGCGGTAGCGCCGTTTCATCCGCGCCAGAATGCGATCGGACCCGCTTTGCAGGCACAGGTGCAGGTGCGGCACGACGCGGGGCTGCTGGCTCAGGACGCGAACCAGGTCGTCACGAACTTCCGCCGCCTCCAGGCTGCTCAGGCGCAGGCGGAAATCACCAGGAAGCGCAGCGAGGCGCTCGAGCAAATGCCACAGCCGGCACCACTGGGATTTCGGCTTGCCCCGGCTCAGGTCGATGCCGTAGTGTCCGAGATGAATGCCGGTCAGGACGATTTCCTGACAGCCGCCGTCCACGAGATGGGTTACTTCCTCGACGATTTCCTCGGGCAGCCGGCTGCGCAAGCTGGGACGAACCTTGGGAATAATACAAAACGTGCAATTGAGCAGGCAGCCGTCCTGGACCTTGACGAAGGCGCGCTGATGGCCGTCGAAGCGGCGAATGCCGCGCGGCAGCCGCTCGACGCCGAAGGCCCGCAATTCCTCGCCCAGCCGCGTCTTGTCGGTCAGGACGCGGGTCACGCCGGGCAAACGGCCCACGGTTTCCGGATCGCGCGTGGCGTAACAGCCCATGACCACAATGGCGGCCGCCGGATTGGCCTGATGCAGGCGGCGCACCAGCTGCCGGCTCTTGGCGTCGCCCTCCATCGTCACGGTGCAGGTATTGACCACGCACAGGTCGGCCGGCTCGTCCGGCCCGGCCGCGCGGTAACCATTGGCTTCCAAGGCTTCCTTGACGAATTGCGTCTCGTACTGGTTGACCTTGCAACCGAGCGTGACCAGCCGGCAGGTGCGCGTCGCCATGAGATCCGCCTTCGAAAAAACGGCTCCCCGAATTATTAACCAGCGCTCGGGTCAAAAAGTGCAAGGATTTGCCATGCATTCAGGCACCACCAAGCAACCTACCCCTGCGGATGAAAACAGAGGGCCTGTTTTCGCAGACGCCGAAAACGACTGCCAGCGGGGGAACGACCACGGCGCGAATCTGCATTCGCAAGTTGGGTAAGCGGGAACACTTTCATCCTCTTCCGTAAAAGCTTGCAAATCTGTGGCGGTGAAGGACCGCTTCACCTTGACGTAGATTGTTTTGAGGTTATCGCCTTTCTTGATTCGGAGAAGCCGGAAGGCGTCATTTTTTCGGTTGGCCATGGTATCTCCGGTTCCTCGTTATTCTAGCCGCATTTGCGGAGATTTGTTTCACTTTCTTTTGCCAATTTCTCTGGTCAGCGGATTGCGGTCTGGGCATCGTGCGAATCGGACCTGGCCCAAAGTTTCCCGCTGGCGACCTTGGAATGGCGACCTGAACATAGCGGCAAAAAATCCGCCGCACTTGGGGCGCAAGAACATTAGTTTACGGGAGTGTATGGGCTTGGCCGTCGCCAAAATATCGACGCAAGTAACCCATTGCACTCCAACATCTTGCGTCACGCCGAAAAATCGGCGTGACCCGATTTTGAGGCGATTTTAGCAACTATTTTAGCAACTTTTGGCGAATCGTAGCAACAAAGCCGACCCGAGCGGGAGTCCGTTTTGCTGTTCACGATGATCTCCCTGACCTGAACCGCTTGGCGTTCTGGCAAAAACCGATTGCCGCCTACATGCGAATCGCCTCGCCAACCTTCAGCCCTTCAGCCGCCGCCCACCGCTCAACAATCGCTCGTTCGTTTGCGTGCGGCATCCTGTTGCATTTCCCTCGGACCTGACAGATCGTCCTCTTCGGCAGGTCCACCTCGATGGTAAGGACTCGGTACTCGCCTCGCTGAGTTTCGACCCGCATGGACCAGATCGAGACCTGTCGGCGGATGCAGCGCTCCTGGTGTGAATCGCACCATCAAGTTGCTGCTTGGCCGTCTGCCGAAAAAGTCCGTCTCTGCGCATTGTGAAAGCTCCCATGCCATCGGGGGCGTCAGATGGAAAAAGGGTAATGGGAATCGACACGCCTGGATCGGCGGCGATTACCAGCTTTCAACGCAGGAGCAGATCGTGGTCGTCATCGGTAAACTGACCTGAATGAAAACCCACGGCGAACCATCCCCGGTCGCCGGTTGTCTCCAAGAACAGGCGAAAACCTGGGTTAAGGTGGAAGACACGCTCCCAGGACGCCAGGTTCGTTGCGAAGTTCCAGAGGCTCGTAGGATGCTGCTGACGATAACGACTACTCACCGACCAGCGAACGACCTAGGTTACTTGCTCCACAAGCACCCGGAACGGTTTCAATCGTTCGACATGAGCTTCGGCAAGGTCCACGTTTACTACCCCGAAGTCAGTGCCGAAAGTTGCACCGCCTGCCTGCTGCTCGATGTGGACGCCGTTGGCATGGTCCGAGGCAAGAACGCCGACCAGAGCTTCCTGCTGGCGCAGTACGTCAACGACCGGCCATACACGGCCTCGTCGTTCATGAGCGTAGCCATCGCCCAGGTATTCGGCTCGGCTCTCCAGGGCCGGTGCAAGGACCGCCCTGAGTTGGCGACAACGGCGATCCCGCTTTCGGCCAGGATCGATGTGCTGCCCGTGCGTGGCGGCGAGCGGTTCCTGCGGAGCGTGTTTGAGCCGCTGGGCTACGAGGTGGAGACTGTTCGATCCCCACTTGATGAGCGGTTCCCTGAATGGGGCGAAAGCCCGTACTTTTCCGTGACCGTGCGGAAGACGACCACGCTGGCAGAGTTGCTGACCCACCTGTACGTCCTGCTCCCGGTGTTCGACAACCGCAAGCACTATTGGGTTGGTGACGACGAATTGGAGAAGCTGCTTGCTAAGGGCGAGGGCTGGCTGGCCGGTCACCCTGAGAAGGAAGAGATCACCCGGCGTTACCTGAAGTTCCAGCCGAGTCTCTTCCGGTTGGCGCTGTCCCGGCTCGTTCAAGAAGAAGAGCCCAAAGAAGCGGAAGACGATGACCAGCCGAAGGAGAAGGCCGAGGAGGTTCTGGAAAAGCCAATCAGCCTCAACGAACAAAGGCTCGGTGCGGTCGTAGCCTCGTTGCGAGCAAGCGGGGCCAAGCGAGTTCTCGACCTTGGTTGCGGAGAAGGCAAACTCCTCCGAGAATTGCTCAAGGACAAGCAGTTCGATGAGATCGTGGGCCTCGATGTCTCGATCCGCACCCTGGAAGTAGCCCAGCGCCGGCTCAAAGTGGACCGCCTGCCGACGATGCAGGCGAATCGCCTCAAGCTAATCCACGGGTCGCTGATGTACCGAGACAAGCGGCTGGAAAGCTTTGACGCCGCCGCCGTGATCGAGGTCGTGGAACACCTCGACCCACCCCGGCTGTCGGCCTTTGAGCGAGTGCTGTTTGAGTTCGCCAGGCCCCGGACGGTCGTGTTGACCACGCCGAACCGGGAGTACAACGTGACGTGGGAAACTCTCCCCGCCGGGAAGTTCCGGCACCCCGACCATCGCTTTGAGTGGAGCCGGCAGGAGTTTCAGGATTGGACGCAAAGGCTTTCCGAACGGTTTGGCTATTCGGTGAAGTTCCTCCCAGTCGGGACCGAACATCCTGAATTCGGCCCGCCGACACAGATGGGGGTGTTTCAACGAAAGGAGGAGGCTCATGGGCGCTTCCCGTGACGAATTTGTCAAGTACCCGAGAACTCCGCATCTGTTCGGCTCGAAAGGTACGGACGACGACAAGCACCTGAGCGAGGGTGAGTCCATTGCGTTCATTACTGATGAGTCGCTGATCGTGGAAGAGAAAATCGACGGCACGAACGTCGGCATTCACTTCACGACGGACGGGAAGATGGTCCTCCAATGCCGAGGACACCTCATCACGCAAGGAATGCACCCCCAATACGACTTGTTCAAGCAATGGACGGCAGGTAGGCGTGGCATCATCGAGGAGCGGCTGAAGGATCGCAATATCCTCTTTGGCGAGTGGGTCTATGCCCGTCATTCGGTCCATTACCGCCAGCTTTCCCACTATTTCTTCGAGTTCGACATCTACGACAAGGATGAGGAGACCTTCCTTAGCCTGGAACAACGCCTGACGCTTCTGGATGGAACAGGAATCGAAACGGTGCCCGTTCTGCATCAAGGAGCAATCGCCAAGGAGGAACTTGAGGAACTGATCGGGCCTTCTCTGTTTGATAGCGTGTTTGAGAACCCGTTGACGAAGCGCACGGACAACCTGATGGAAGGGCTCTATCTCCGCACCGAAGCGGCTGGATCAGTTACCGGCAGAGCAAAGTTCGTTCGGCCTGAATTCGTGGAAAAGGTCAAGCAAAGCACGCATTGGCAGCATCAGGCAATGGTGCCGAACCTGCTCAAAGAGGGAGCGGACATCTGGCTATGACATGGAACGATCTTTCACAGGCGTCTCTCGATCAAATCGTGGCCTGGGCGGACGATCAGCCCTGGTGTCGAGCGATGGCCGACTGTCAGCAGGATAGCGGGTGGCATTCCGAAGGCGATGTCTGGACCCACACGAAGATGGTCTGCGCCCAACTGCCAATGCTTGCCGAATGGCCGGCACTGACGCCGCACGAACGGACGGTGCTGATCTTCACCGCCCTGTTTCACGACTCCGCAAAGCCGCTCACGTCGCAGGTCGATCCCTCGACCGGACGGATCACTTCGCCCAAACACGCCATCAAGGGCGAACATCTGGCGAGGGCGGTCCTGCGGGATCTGGGATGCGACCTGGCTGATCGGGAGGAGATCGCCCGGATGGTCCGATTCCACGGGCGTCCGGCATTCCTGCTGGAAAGGTCCGAACCGTCTCACGAAGTTGTGTCCCTGTCGTGGTCGGTGTGCAATAGGCTGCTCTACCTGTTCGCCTTGGCGGATACCCGTGGGCGAAACACCGCGGAAATGGGACGGCCCGAAGAGAATCTGCACTACTGGAAGATGCTGGCTGAGGAACACGACTGCTTTGACAAGCCGTACCGCTTCGGCAACGATCAGGCACGCTTCCAGTTCTTCCGGCAGAAGGAGCCCAATCTGCATTATTTGCCGCACGAAGATTATCGCTGCACGGTCACGATGATGTCGGGCCTGCCTGGGAGCGGCAAGGACACCTGGCTCGCCACGCACCGAGGAGAACTTCCGGTAGTCTCTCTGGATGATGTGCGGGAAGAACTCGGCGTTGAAGCGACTGAGAATCAAGGGAAGGTCGCTCAGTTGGCCCGAGAACGATGTCGGGAACTTTTACGGGCAAGCACGTCGTTTGCCTTCAATGCCACGAATCTGCTGCGGCAGACTCGGCAACGGTGGATCGAGCTGTTTGCCGACTACAGCGCCAGGATCGAGATGGTTTACGTTGAACCACCGCTGTCGGTGATTCTCGATCAGAACAAACGGCGAAAACGCTTGGTGCCCGAGGATGTGATCGTTGAGTTGGCGAACAAGCTGGAGCCCCCAACTTGGACAGAAACGCATGGCCTGGTGGTCAGCGACGGAAACGAGCCCATTGGGAAACCACAATGACGGAACGAGTCCACTACCATCCGAACTTGATTTACTCCCTCGGCACACAGGTCGTGACGTTGGTTGAAGTCCTCGGCCAGAATGGCAAGGTTCTTCAACCCCGTGGCTCGGTCGGCGTAGTTGTCCGCTCGCCGGCGGACTTGGAACATCCTTACCGTGTCCGGTTTGCCGATGGGGTTGAGGAATCGCTGAATCGGGATCAGGTGACGATGTTGGCCCGTTACAAGGAGTCCGAGATCGGTGATACGGCCATGACGGCGCTGCGCTGCAACCTGTACGAGCGGGTCATCTATCGCTGCGTCATCGGCTCGCAGGCGTATGGCCTCGCTGGCGAAGGGTCCGACATCGACCGCCGTGGCATCTATCTGCCGCCTGCCGACCTGCACTGGTCACTCTACGGTGTGCCGGATCAACTGGAAAATGACGATACCCAGGAAACCTACTGGGAGATCCAGAAGTTTCTGGTGTTGGCGCTCAAGGCGAACCCCAACGTGCTGGAATGCCTCTACACCCCAATGGTTGAGAAAGCGACCCCGTTGGCCGAGAAACTGCTGGCGATGAAGTCGATCTTCCTCTCCCGCATGGTGTACCAGACGTACAACGGCTACGTTCTGTCGCAGTTCAAGAAGATGCAATCCGACATCCGCAACAAGGGCCAGGTGAAGTGGAAGCACGTCATGCACCTGATCCGGCTTCTGCTCTCGGGCATCAGCATCATGCGAGAAGTCTTCGTGCCGGTCAGGGTGGATGAACATCGAGAAAAACTGCTGGCAATCAGGCGGGGTGAGATGCCCTGGAAAGAAGTGGAGGACTGGCGGAAGCGTCTGCACCACGAATTCAACGCCGCCTCGGAGGCGACGAACCTGCCCGAGCGCCCGGACTACGAGAAGGCCAATGCGTTTCTGATCGAGGCTCGCCGCTCGGCTCTGTCGGAGAACCTGCCATGATGAACGACCCACGCTTGCTAAGGCAGATCGAACTGCATCCGTACCCGCTGCTCTTCGCCACTATCAGCGGATCGCACCTGTACGGCTTCCCGTCGCCAGACTCGGATTTCGACCTGCGTGGCGTTCATCTGCTTCCGCTTGAGGATGTGGTCGGACTGAAGACGGGCCAGGAAACCGTCGAGAAATCTGGGATTCACGATGGTCTGGAGATCGATCTGGTCACGCACGATGCCCGCAAGTTCTTCAGCCTGCTGCTGAAGAAGAACGGCTACGTGCTGGAGCAAGTTTTGTCGCCGCTCGTCGTCCACACGACCCCGGAACACGCCGAACTCAAGGAGATCGCCAAGAACTGCATCACCCGGCATCATGCCCATCACTACCTGGGCTTTGCCGAAACCCAGTGGAAGCTCTTCCAAAAGGAAGACCCGCCGCACGTCAAGCCTCTGCTGTACGTGTATCGGGTGCTGCTGACGGGGATTCACCTGATGAGGGTGGGTGAGGTGCAGGCCAACCTGGGACGGCTCAACGAAAGTTTCAAGCTGACGTACATCCCCGACCTGATCGAACGAAAAGTCAGCGGCACCGAGAAGGGACGCCTGGAGAAGGCCGATCTTGGATTTCATCAACGGGAATTTGAACGGCTGCGGGGCGAACTGGAGCAGGCTCATCAGGAGAGCAAGCTGCCGGAAGCTCCCAGCGCGGCGGCGGCGTTGCATGGTCTACTTGTCCGCATCCGACTTCGTGCCAATGGGTGAACGCCAAAGAATCGAGGAGCCAAATGGCGAGTGACGTTTCCCTCCGAGTGATCGTAAGGCCGCTCTCGATTTCGATGCTGGAGGAGCCTCTTCCTGTCAACGTGTCCCATGAGCCGGGCGAGATTGCATTGCGCCTCCTCGGTGAAATGATTGGTGCTTCCGATAGTTTTGGACGCCGCACGAACTAGCTAGCTAACTAAGCCGTAAGAGCCATCAGGGTGATTGCCGCCGACCGAGGGCATTCGTGCTGTGGCACGGGGTTCTGGGCCATAATCCCGGCCGCTATCGCGTGGGCATTGTCGATGCCTTGGAGCCGGAGAAGGCAGGATTGGAATCCTGCCCCACAGCTTGTTGCGGGGAACTGTTGCAGGATCGAACAAGAGGGCCAGGTCAATGTCAGTTGCGGGAAAAAACCAAAAAAGGGGACGAATGTTCCGCGCGGAACATGGAAAGAGATTTCCGTTGGTCCGTCAATAAGGCGAGCGGGGGCGTGTATTCGATTCGATACCCCCTGGCGGGAAAGTGATCGGTACGGAGGGTATTGGGAATGTAAGCCACGAAATGATAATTGATTACGACGTCGTGTCGTACCGATCAAGGGACCTTGTGGAATTGATCGGTACGGGAGAGTCACAGGGTTGTTACCCCCTTCTGAACCATGCCGATTCTGACCAGTCGTAAGTTCATTTCACCTTGCGATTCTCTTTAGTCCACAACATTCTGGACACGGATAAACCTGTGACCTAACGTTTTAGGGACAACATTTCCCGACTCTGCCAGGAAAGGATTGGAGAAGGTGCCGGAATTACCCATGGCCATTGCGGAAACGACGCTCGCGGAATGGGCCAAAGTGCCCGGGGCGGAACCGTTGCCCGGATACACCCTGGTCAAGCCGTTGGGCAAAGGGGGTTTCGGCGAGGTTTGGGAATGCGAAGTGCCCGGCGGACTTCACAAGGCCATCAAATTTGTTCCCGGACATTTGCCTTTAGCCGACGGCGACGAAGCGCCCGCTCAGCAAGAGTTGGTCGCTTTGCAGCTCGTCAAGGCCATTCGCCATCCCTTTATCCTGTCCATGGAGCGCGTGGAAATCCGCGACGGCGAATTGCTCATCGTCACGGAACTGGCGGATAAAAACCTGGCCGAGGTGCTGGCCGATTGTCAGGCCGCCGGCCGGCCGGGCATCCCCCGCGAACAACTGCTGGCCTATGTGCGCGAGGCCGCCGAGGTTCTGGATTTCATGCATTTTCAGCATGGCTTGCAACATCTCGATATCAAACCCGGAAATTTATTCTTGATCAGCCAGCACATCAAGGTGGCCGATTTCGGCCTGGTGACCAGCCTGGCCGAACGGCCCGACCAGACCCCCCTCGGACGTTCGGGTATCACGCCGTTGTACGGCGCCCCGGAGCTTTTCCAGGGCAAGATCAGTCCCCATTGCGATCAGTACAGCCTGGCGGTGACTTATCAGGAATTGCTCACCGGCACGCTGCCGATTCAGGGCAAGAATGTCCGCCAGCTCATGCTGCATCACATGACGGCCGAGCCCAAAGTGGAGGCCTTGCCCGCCGCCGACCGCCCGGTGATTGCCCGGGCTCTGGCCAAGGACCCGGAACAACGCTTTTCCTCCTGCCTGGAATTCGTCAACCACCTGGGTCAGCCAACCGGAATCTTTACCACCGTCAACCTTGAGAAGCGACCGGCGGACATTTCCGCCGAGCCGGAACCTTGTCCGGCGACAGGAGGCGAAGCGGTCCTTCCAGTCCGGCAGGAGCCGTCCCCATTTCCCGATGAGATTCCGGGTTTCCAATTCCTGGAATGTCTAAGCGCCGATCCGCTGGGCGATCTGTGGCGCGTACAGGGTCCGGACGGTCGCGAGCGGCTGGCCCAGATTCTGCCGCCGCCGCCAAACCAGGGGGCGGCTCTGGTAACCCGGCTCAAACAACTTCACCATCCCGCTTTACCGGCAACGCAGATTCTTTCCAGCCCCTCGGGAAGGGTCTTTTTGGTGACGGACTTGGGGATTCGCACGCTGCGCGATCGCTTCCTGGAGTGCCGCACGGACGGCTTGCCGGGCATTGGGCGCTCCGAATTGCTCGGGTACCTTCTGGCGGCCGCCCGCGCTCTGGATGAGTTGTACCAGCAGCATCGCCTGGCCCATCTCGCTCTCAACCCGGGCAATCTGCTCGTACACAACGACCGCGTCCTGCTGTTCGAATATGGTTTGGTGCCTTTGGTTTGGCTGCCCCAGGGCAAGACGGCCGGCGGCCTGAATCCGCGCTATGCCGCCCCGGAAACCTACGGCCCCCACGCCGCAGCCGCGGCCGATCAATACAGCCTGGCCATGATTTATGCGGAACTGCTCACCGGCCTGCCTCCGCGGCCCAGCCGAGCCACTGCGCGCGCCTCCGCCAGCCGAGGAAAGCTCGACCTGGATTTGCTCCCCGCTTTCGATCGCTCAGTTCTCGCTCGCGCCTTGGACAGCGATCCCCAGCGGCGCTTCCCCACCTGCACCGATTTCCTCCGCGCCCTGGAACAGGCCGGCGGAGTCCAGGCGCCCAAGAGCTCTTTCCAGGATCTGGCTCCGCTAGTGGCCTTGGCGACTCTCCTACTAGGTGAACCGGACCCCGAAGAAACTTCTTTACCCACCGTCGAACAATTTGTGACCCAGTGGATCCTGGCCACCATGGACGCCCTGCACATCGGCGAACGCGACAACCTGCGCTATCTGCTCCGCCCCGGAAACATGGTCGAGCATCGCTGCCTCATCCGCATGATTCCGGGCGGGTTGAAACTGAAGTTGCACGATTTCCTCAAACAATGGTCCGGCCAGCGGCTCCACCAGGACGACCGTCGTTTCGTCTGCCGCATCCCTGCCGACCGAACCTTCTGGCAACGCTGCTTTGGCGGCGAAAGCGGCCTGGAAGTCCAGGTCCTCCTGCAAGATCTCCCGGAACCGGTTGCCCAGAAGGTCGAAGCCATCATCCGCATCCAGCCCTACGGCGCCGCCAACGCCCGCCTCAACGAGGAAATCACCCAGATCGGTCCGGCTGTGATCGACAGCGTCCGCACGTATTTGCAAGCCGAACCGGACCAGCGCGGCCGCGAACGCTGGCCGTGCCGCCATCCCTTACACCTCTACCCCGTCTTTCCCGACCTGCATCTGGGCGAACCGGTCACGGCGCGGGGGAAAGACATTTCCGTCGGCGGCATCGGCCTGCGCGTACAACAACCATTGCCCAGCGAATACGTCTATGTCCATCTCCCCGGCGACACGCCGGTTTCCTCCCTCGCCATTCTCGCCCACGTGCTGCGCTGCCAGCCCGCCGCCGACGGCTGGCACGACGTGGGCGCCGCCTTTGTCGAACCCGCCACCACCTGATCAGGGCTTGGCAGGCGGCCAGTCACTTCTTTTTCTGGCTCTGGAACATGGAGCTCGCGGGAAAGTGCCCAGGGGTCGGCCGGTCGGCCTCGGCTGGCTCCATGTCGAAGGTGTCGAAGGTGGCCATCGTTGGTTGGCAACCTTCCCAACAGTATAATAGCACGGACTCTTTTTTTGCCTGGGGCGCGCAATGCAAAAAATAGTACTTCTCCTTGTCCTTCTGATCCTTGGCCTCGGTTGCGGCGGGAGTGGGGCCAAATCGGTGAATAAGGACAAGGACAAACCCGTGCCGGCGCCAGCCAATCGCTGACAGGGCGGCGCGGATTTTTTGCCAAGGCGGTGGGTCATGCGACGACATCTGGGGATCGCTTGGATTGGGCTCGTTCTGGCCGGGAGTTTGCCGGCCCAGGAGACCCAGAAGTTTCGCTCCGGACCCCAGTCCGGCGCGAAATTGCCCGAGGCCTTTGACCCGTGGAACGTCAACGGCGAATACAAAAATCGACCCCATTGCCTGATTACCAAGTACGGCCTGGACCCGACCGTGGTGATGGTGCTGGCCCGCGAGCCGGCCGCGGGCAAGGACGCTCCTTTGCTTGACCTCCTGAAGAAACTCGATGCCCTGGTGGACCAATATCAGGATGACCATTATTTCGCCAGCTTCATCGTGTTTCTCAGTCCCGACGCGCGCGGCTCGGCCGACGACGATCCCGAGGAAACCGACATCGACAAATTGATCCAGCAAGCCCAGGCCCACCAGGCCCTGCTCGGGCGACTCGCCGCCCTGGCCGATAAGCTCGACAAGAAAAAGGTCGTCGTGGCCTGCCATCCCGAAGGGCCCAAAAACGACGGCCCCCCCGGGTACCACCTGCACGCAATGGCGGCAGTGACCGTGCTTGTCTATCGCCACTATGAAGTGCGGGCGAACTTCGCTTTTCCGCAAGGTAAGTTGACCGATGAAGACGTGGACACAATGGTGGAACACATCAAAAAGCTCTTGCCCAAAAGAAAATAAGTAACCGTTCAGTGGTTTTTTTCTGGTCTGAAAAAGAGCAGGAGTAAAAGTAAGATTAGGAGTAGGAAGAGGATTAAGAGCAAGAGCAAGATAAAGACAACCGAAGGTTTTTGATCATAATCCTATTCTTTATCCTGCTCTTAATCTTCTTCCAAATCATAATTTTCATCTTACTCTTTCTCTTCCATTTTCCCGGAGGAGGGTAACAAACCCTGAACCGTTACTTATTCTGCTTCGGCGAACGCACAACGCCAACCGGACAAATGGATCTGGTCTCTATCAATTCCCCCGACTCAGGGTTATAGTGAAGGACGCCCCGGCGGCACGCCGGATGCCATCGACCAGCACCTTCGAAAGGCCTAAGTTCTGCGGAGATCTTCATGACCGCCAAATTGATTGAACCGGGAAGCGGGGCCCAGCAGCGGCGGGAATATCCCTTGACCGGGGAAGAATTCCTCATCGGCCGCGGCGCCGACTGCGATCTGCGCCTTGCCCTGACGGACATCAGCCGGCATCACTGCCTGATCCGCCTGGGCCGCGCCGCCCCAGGCCTAACCAGGGAAGCCATCCTCTCCGACCTGGGCAGCAGCAACGGCACGTTTCTGAACGGCCAGCGCGTGCGCAGCCCCATTCCGGCGCACACCGGCGATGAAATCCGCGTTGGTCCGTGTCGCTTCATTGTGGACCTGGGCGACACCCCCGGCGGTGACTTGCCGGCCGGCGTGGATGCCAACGCGGCCACCTGCAAGGTTCCAGGAATAGTTTTGGCGAACAAGGAGGCGAAGTAAGAAAGACAGTGCGTCTTTTGTCAGAGCCCGAAGCGTAAGCAAGGGTCATGCTTTCCCCTCGCTTACCCTTCGGGCTCTGTATCGTTTATTTCCTTACGCGCCCTTACGGCGCGGAATGCATCCCCCCATCCCGCAATGCCAACGCCAGGGTGCGAATGGTTTCCGGGGTGGTCCGGCAGCAGCCGCCGAGCAGGCGGCCGCCGGCGGCGAACCACAGCCGCGCCGCCTGGCCCCAATCGGGGAAAGCCAGGTGGCCATACCAACCCTGGCGCGAGGCGTCCCATCTTTCCCCGCTGTTGGGATAGGCCAGCAACAGCTTGCGGGTTCGGCTGGCCAGGGACCGGAGTAGATTCTCCACGAACTGAGGCGGCGTACAGTTGACCCCCACCGCCACAATGGACTCCACGTCCTCGGCCATGGCCACGCAATCGGCCAGGAGTTCCCCGTGGCAGACGTGCCGGCCATCGCGGCAACTGCAGCTGAGCCAGGCCGGTAGGCGATACTCGGCCAACAGCCGCGCCAGCGCTTCGGCCTCGACCTGGCAGGGAATGGTTTCGCACGCCAACAGATCGGCCCCGCTTTGGGCCAGCACCTCCAGCCGCGGGCGATGAAAGTCCATTAATTGCTGGACGGTCAAGCCGTAAGCGCCCCGATATTCCGAGCCATCGTGCAGAAAAGCCCCGTAACAGCCGATCGAGGCGGCGACCAGCGGCCGCAGCCGATTAGTGCGGTTTTCTTCCGCACTCCAGAATTGATCGCGGGCCTCCTGGGCCAGGCGAACGCTGCGCCGCATCAGGTCGGCGGCCTGGGCCGCGGTCAAACCACGTCGCGCCAAGCCCGCAAAGGTGGCCTGATAGCTGGCCGTCGTCGCCACATCCGCCCCGGCCAGGAAATAATCGTAATGCACCTGGCGAATCAGTTCCGGTTGTTCGACTAAGACCTTGGCCGACCACAACGAATCGCGCAGCTCCGCCCCGCGCCGCTCCAACTCCGTGGCCAGGGCGCCGTCGAGAATCACCACGCCCGCCTGGGTCAAGAATGGGGTCAAGGGGTTCATGCCAGAGTGATTGTACACCAAACTCCCAAGCGGGCGGGCGCGTTTTCGATCTCGAATTTGGTAAATGCCGAATCTAAACGATTATTGTCAAGGCATGTGCCTCTCCCCTGCCGCCAGCGTCTCGGCCATCACGCCATCGCTATCATGATCGAACCCGACCAGGTGGCCAAGCTCGTGTGCCAACACGGTGAGCAGGTCTCTGCTTTTCCGATGGTTATCCGAACTTGGCCGTCGGGAGCCGGCCAGGTACAATCACACTAACTAACTACGCTTCTTCCGGGACCCTGCCCGGAAGAAATGGCCCCTTTCGGGGCAGGTG
>CAZFGM010000099.1:0-15233 GCA_964518515.1 uncultured Alcaligenaceae bacterium
CGCCGACCGCTATCGCGAAATGGCCTATGGCCTGATCGGCTCGGAGCGCGTGCACGCCGCCCTGGACATCGGCCGGGAACCACGGCCCATCCGCGAATCCTACGGCATGACCATTTTCGGCCAGGCCGCCCTGGCGGCGCGGCGCCTGGTCGAGGCCGGCTCGCGCTTCGTCACCGTTTTCTGGGATGAATACGGCCTGGCCGGCTCGGGCTGGGACACCCACTGGGAACATTACCCGCGCATGCGGCACGAGCTGATGCCCGGCTTCGACATGGCGCTAGCGGGCCTGATCCGCGACCTGGATTCGCGCGGCCTCTTGGATGAGACCCTCGTCCTCGTCCTGAGCGAGCACGGCCGGACGCCCCGGCTCAACAACGCCAAGGGCGGCGGCCGCGATCACTGGTCCGAAGTGTACACCTGCCTGTTCGCCGGCGGCGGCGTCGCCCGCGGCCGCGTCGTCGGCCGCTCCGACCGCCACGGCGCCGCTGTCGCCGACCGTCCGGTTTCCCCCAAGGACGTCCTGGCCACCGCCTACCACCTGCTCGGCATTGACCCGGACACGACCGTGGTGGATCGCCTCGCCCGGCCGATGCCGCTCGTGCACGGCGCGGTGGTGGCGGAAATGCTGGCCTGAGCGGACACGGTCTTGGCTTATTTCTTTCGCCAGTGGGATATGCCAAAACCGCCCAATAATCCAATTAAAGCGCGATAATTTTTTCAGCGTATTCAGGTTTGCCAAAAGAAAGGAAAAGCCAACACAGTGCGAATACGCTGATAAATGAAAGGCTACAATGCCCAGAGTAACGAAAAGGGTCAAGCGTTCTTGCCGATTCTCATGGTCAATTTCCACCTTGGCCAATTCCAAAACTTTAGTCATTTGTTCTCGGGTAAGTTGAGGCGTTCTCAACCTGGCCACCAGCGAGATGATCCGCTCTATCTTTTTTTCTTTTTCGGTAGAGGCCTTTGTTTCATCAGGCTCCATGGAATTGTTCCTGACAAATCTTTTCGAATCGGTCCAATACGCGATTTATTCCGCACGAAGCCTTTTCCACCTGGTGAGTCAACAGGTTCCGCATTTGGGCCTCGGCAAGCTGATGGGCTAATGCAGTTTCCAGTGCATCCAGTTCAGCATCATCCAGATCATGAAGAAACTTGGGCAAGTCGTCTTCCCTATCCGTCGCACTTTCGCGGCCGCCGAGGATGGCCTCGGCATTGGGGACGGGGAAATCGTTATGGCTTTCAACCCTGGAATCTGGTTTATTGCTGGCTTGCATTTCGGTCTCCGGTCCATTGGCCTCCCTCTTCTATTCCTTCCAAGGCCATTCTACCCTTGGTCAGGAGGACCTCAAGGGTAAATCCTCGCTCAGTTGAACTGTCCAGGCCACCGCTGTCGCCGGCCGTCCGGTTTAAACATCCAGGCCACGACCGTGGTGTGGATTTTCCTTCCCTCAAGCCGCACGGACCTCCGGGTCGGAAAAGAGGCAAGGCTTCACCCTGATTGGTTTTAAGTTTCTGTGCAGTTTCCTGTGTGGACCGCCCACCACCCCGGGGGAAAAAGTAGGGGCAAGTACATTTGCCATCTTCGACTGCCGGAAGCCTAAGAGTTCCTCCGCCACGGCCTCAATCTTTGACCTATAGTTTTTCAGGTCCCGGAAAAGGGCCCGGAGGGAGCGGACTTTGCGCATTGGCTTGATGCGAGCCGTGGATAAGTATTTCGGCGCCTTGCTGTGCCGGATACTGGCTTTTTTTTTGTGGCTGTGCCGTAAGCACATTCGCCGGGTCGATCATCCGGCGCCGCCGGAACCGGATAGCGTGCGCGAAATCCTGGTCATCAAGTTTCTCGGGCTGGGCAGCATCTTGCAAGCGACGCCACTGCTAGAGGCGCTGCGCCGCCGCTACCGGGCGGCCCGCATCACCCTGCTGACCTTTCGCGCCAACCGCGCCCTGGCCGACCTGGGCCTCGGTGTTGACCGTTTGGTGACGGTCGATACGTCGGGGTTTTTTCGCTTTTTGACCAGCAACGTGGCCGCCCTGTGGCAGCTGCGCGGCACCCGTTTCGACCTGCTGCTCAACCTGGAATTCTACGCCACCTATGCGGCCTTGCTGACGGGCCTGCTCAAGAAGCGCTTCGCCATGGGGTTCGGCGGCTTCGCCGACTATCGCAACAGTTTCTTTCACGACTTTGTTTCCTACGATGCGGCCCCGCACGTACAGCAAAAGTTCCTGGGTTTTGCCCGTCGCCTGGGTTACGCCGGGCCGGCACCGGGGCTGGCGAAACTGCACGTCGAGATGCCGGCTACCGCCGTCGCCGCCATCGAAGACCGGGAGAAATTTTCTCTGGGGTCCCGCGACTATTGCATCCTGGTGAACATCAACACCGGCGAGATGGCGCCGCATCGCCGCTGGCCGGTCGAGCATTTCCGCGCCGTGGTCGAGGCCCTGTGCAGGCGGCCTGGCGTCCGCTGCATCCTGATCGGCGGTCCGGGCGACCGTCCTTTGGTCGATGCGTTTCAGGCCAGCCTGTCGCGGCCCGACCGGGTCGTCAACCTGGCCGGCCGGATCAACCTGCGCGAGCTGGTCGCCCTCATGAAGTTGAGCGATCTGTATCTGGGCAACGATTCCGGCCCCTTGCATTTTGCCGCCTGCGTCGGCCTGCCGGTGCTGGCCTTGTTCGGTCCGGAAAGCCCCGAGGTTTATGGCCCGCCGGTCACGCCGCGCAACACCGTGCTGTATCGCGCCGAGCCGTGCGGTCCGTGCCTCAACGTCTACACCGACAAGCGCAGCCTGTGCGGCGACAACATCTGCCTCAAACGGATCACGCCCGAACAGGTGCTCGCCGTGCTGGAATCGAAATATCTGGATCGGGTTAGCGATTCGCGCTATCGGCGGTCGTTGCCCCTGGTCATACCGCGCGAATTGCAGGCGGTTTGATTTTGTTTTTAGTCGGCGAGCTTGCTCGCCGCGGATCGGTTGAGCCCCGCGGCGAGCAAGCTCGCCGGCTAAATGAATGGAGAGATCCATGCGAGCCCTGGTTACCGGCGGAACCGGATTTCTCGGTAGTTTCCTGGTGCGGCGCTGGGCGGACCGGCACGGCACCGATGCTGTGGCGTGCCTGGTGCCGCTGGAGGGAACGCCGGCGGAAACCGCCACCCGCGCGGCCTTTGAGCGCGACGGTATCGCCTGCATCGAAGGCGACCTGCGGGCCCAACCCGTGGCCGACGATTTGCACGGCCCGGTCGACGTGGTCTTTCACCTGGCCGCCGCCACCGATACCAGCTGGCCCGAGGAACGGCTGGCGCCCATCAACGTGCAGGGCACGGCCAACCTGTTGGAAACGGTGAAGGAACACCTGACCGGCCCGCGGCGGATCATTTTCACCAGCACCAGCGCCGCCGTCGATCGCCGCCGGCGGCCGTGGGGCCGGCCGTTGACCGAAACCAGCCCGTGCCATCCGCGCACCGCCTATGGCCGGACCAAGCTGGCCGCCGAACATCTGCTGCAAGACTGGTGCGCCCGCGAAGCGGCCCACTTCACCATCGCCCGCCTGACCACGCTGTACGGCCCCGGCGTGCGGACCGGCTTGATCCCGGTCCTGATCGAGGGCCTGCGCGAGCGGCGATTGTCCACGCGCCTCAATTTTCCCGGCCGGGTCAGCATGCTCTACGTCGAGGATGCGGTGCGGCTGCTATTGGCCCTGGCGGAAAATCCCGCAGCCGCCGACCAGATTTATTTCCTGTCGAGCGGCGAGGCTCTGAAGGTCGCCGACCTGATTAAAAGGCTGGCCAACCTGGATGCCGCCCTGGCCGGCCCGATCCGGTTGCCGCGCTGGTTCTGGTGGGTGCTGCGGCAAATCGCCTGGTGTCCCGGCCTGAACCGCCTGGTGCCCTGGCGCCTCCTGCACATTCTCGACGACGGCCTGTGGTGCGACAACCGCAAGGTCAAAAAGGTGTGTCCCTTTGACCTAGTGCAGATCGAGGAAGGCCTGCGGCGAACCCTGGCGCCGGCGCCCGCCTTGCAGGCCCCCTGCTGCTTGCCGTGAAGCCCCAAGCCCGGAAGCCCAGGGACGGCCGTCCCTGGGCTTGAAACCCAGGATATCTCCCCATGAATGAACCAAAACCCCGCTTCTCTCCCAAGTTCGAAGAAGTCGCCGTGCGCGTCATGTACTTCATGACCACCATCGACTCGTACGTGCCGCTGGCGGCACTGACGAGCTGGCTGGCCGTGACGGTCCTGGCCGGCGCTTTTGCCTGGTCCTGGTGGCTGCCGGTGTCCTTCGGCTTGACGCTGGCCGCCTTTCACCTGGCCGATTACTATCCGACTTTCGCGGCCGTGCTGCCGCTGTGGATCGCGACCTTGATCCTGTCCGGCGGGGTGGCGCCCGGGCTTGCCATTGCAATCGTTCTGGTGTGCCTGTTCCTCGGGGCGGCCACGCAAATGGTGTTTCAGGGCACGCCGCACGTGGTCGCCAGCCGCGATCTTTCGGTGATCTGGCGGATGCTGGCCAGCTCGACGCGGTCGTTGGCGCCGACCACGCTGAGCTTGCCGGTGCCGTGGCTGTTTTGCAGCGTCCTGGCGTTGAACCTGGCCGGCACGCCCGAAGTTGCCGATGCCTGGTATTTCGGGCATTACGGCGTTCTGCTGGCCGCCGCGGCCGTCGTTCGCTGGACCAATCCCACCACCTTCGTGCCCGAAAAATTCCAGCCGCCTACCACGCGACCAATCAGCCGGCGCGTGATCCTGCTCAACATCGATGGCCTGAGCTGGTACTGGTTCCAGCGCTCGGACATGCCGTTCTTGCAGTCCCTGTTGGAGAAGCACGCCTACGCTCCGAAGGGCGCCATCACGGTTTACCGGGCTCTGACCAATCCCGCCTTCGCCTCGATTCTGACTGGGGCGCCGCCGGCGGTGCACGGCATCCGCAACAACAACCTCGGCCAGTCGCTCAAGCTGGATGCTCTACCCGATCTCGTCCCGACCAAGCTGTATGGCAGCGTGCACATGAAACACTTCTCCAAGCCGCACTGGGACGTGCAGTGGTTCAGCCTGGTCGAGCATGGCGCGCAAAAGACCGAAGAGCTGCTGTTTCAGCAGCTCAAGGACGACGTGGCCGGCCGGCCCGAGCTGCGGCTGTTCATCGCCGACATTAGCGAGGTCGATTTCACAGGCCACAGCTACGGCAGCTACTCGGTCCAGTATCGCCAGGCCGCTGGCCGGGCCGACGCCCACATCCGCGATTTCTACGAATGGCTTGAAGCAAACGGCCATCTGGACAATACCACGGTAATCATCTCCAGCGATCACGGCCTGTGGATCAACGATCATTCCTACTTGATCAGCGAGCAGGAGAAGTTCACGCCGCTGATCTTCCTCGGTCCCAAGGTGCGCCAGGCCCGCCTACCCGGCCAGCCGTCGATCGTGGACATCAACGCCAATATCAGCTATCTGCTGGGGGTGCGCTACAACGAGCACAGTCAAGGCCGGGTGTATCCGGAGGCCTTTGCGCTTGACGGGGAAAAATCGGTCCCGGCGGTCAAAACCGTGCAGCGGGCGGCGGCGGCGTTGGTGGGAGGGCCGGCTTAATGGCTCCGGAAGCTTCCCGTGCCCCACGTAGTAGGCACACTCCGTGTGCCGCAACGACCGCAACGGCACACGGAGTGTGCCTGCTACGGTGGCTGGCCCTGGCCCTATTCCTCTTGGCCTGGAATTTGGGTCTGGTGTATTACGCCAATCCTCTTACCCTCCTGCACGGCCACGACAGCGTGCAATACCAGCTCCTGGTCCGCAATCGGTTGGCGGGACATTACGAGGTGGGCGATCAGGCGCACACGGTTCGGCAAGAAGGCCAGCATCCGATGTGGCGGCCGGGGTTGGTGTGGGTGATGGAGCTGTTCGCCCGGTGCCTGGGCAGCGTGCAGAGTGGAGCGGCGGCGGCCTCGGCGCTGGGGACCACGCTACTTGAGCTGGCCATGCTGTGGCTGGCTCGTCGCTGCTTTGGCCGAATCGCTTGTTTACTTGTCTTTCTGATCCTGGTCACGCCGCAAAGTGTGGGCGTCCTGTTCATGCTCCTGGCCCTGGGCCAGGGGCCGGAACCGTGGGCGGCGGCGGCGGTCCTGTGGGGATTGATTTTCTTGATTCAGGCCGTGCAACAATGCTCGTGGCGCTGGGCGGTGGCCGCGGGTCTGACCGCAGGTCTGGCGGAGTGGTTTCGCACCGGCAACCTTTTTTTGTTCGCTTTTCCTTGCGCGACCTATGGCCTGATGGGACTATGCCGGCGCCGCTGGACCGACCTGCGCCTGGCTCTGCTGGCGGGCGTCGCTTTTGTCGGCATGACGTTCCTCGGGCACCGCCTAGTGGCTTCTCCGGTGGACAAAAATGTCGTCAACCTCTGGCACAACCTGGTGGAAAATGAAGGACCGCAACTGACCGAGGAGATTCCCGGCATCGGCGCGGTGCCCTGCTATATCGGCGGCTTGAAGATTGTCCCCGGCCCGATGCAGACTTATTACGATTTCGCCGTCGGCCAGGCGCGGACTGTATCCCTGGGCGAGTTCCTCGACCAGCATGGCAGCACGTTGGCATCGTTGTACCGGCAGCGCCTGGAGGATGTTTTTGACGGCGGCTTCTGGGGCCTGCGCCACTTCGTGCCGCCGGTGGTGTTGGCCTGTTTTGCCGTGCAGGTGGTTATGAGCCTGGTGCGGGTGGTCGCCTGCGGCTCCGCGCTAAACGTCGCCTGCGGCTCCGCGCTAAACGTCGCCTGCGGCTCCGCGCTAAACGATGTGCATGGCCTGGCATTGGCCATGGGGGCAATAACATTTTATCTCGGGCCGGTTGTGCTTTTGATGGGCGATTTTCTCACGCATTACATCCTGATGGCCCTGCCGCTGTTTTTGTTGGTGGCCGCTCGGGGTGCCGTTTCCGTGGGGGAAATCGCCTTCGCCTGGCTTGGCAGGCGAGCGGGGGGCGTAAGCCCCCTGATGGCTCCCGACCGGGTTCGCCGCCTGGGCTGGATCGTGCTGGTGCTGACCCTGGCACCACTGGGCTGCTTGACCGCGGTGTATTACCAGGGCGTGCTCGCCACGCTGCGAGAAAAAGATCGGCAGGCGGTCGAGCACCAGGCTGCGGTCGATGCCCTGGACCTTAGCGGCAAAAAAGTGGCCTGCCGCAACATGAGCTGGTTCATCGACCGCGACGTGCAAACCATCCTCTTGCCCTATGCCAGCGTGCCGGAGCTGGAAGCTTACGCCCTGGCCCATGGCGTTGACGGCTTGCTTGTCTGGGAAAAGGAAAAGCATTTGCTCTTTCGCGCCACGCCCTATGGTTCGTTGGCGGCTTTTGATCAGGCGCTGCGGCAAAGTGCGGTATTCGCGAAGCCGCAGGTCAGCGGTCCCTTTCGCTATTACCCGGTGCGCTATCCGACTCGGGCCGGGGGCACGCCATGAAAACCTATGCACCACCGTTGCCGGAACCTTGCCGGACAGGCGGGCCGCCTGCCCTGGGCAAATTTTGGACCTGGTTCATTTTGGGATTGGTCCTTTTGGCGTGGAACTCCTTTCTGGCCTGGCATGCCAGTCCCTTGACCCTGCTGAGCTATTACGACGGCGCCCAATATCAGTTACTGGCGCGCAATCGCCTGGCAGGAAACTACCAGGTGGGCGATACGGCGCAAACAGTGGGCCGGGAAGGATCGCATCCCTTGTGGCGGCCCGGCCTGGTGTGGGTTACTGAAGGTCTGGCCCGCGCGCTGGGTAGCGTTCAGGCCGGCGCCGCAGCCGCGTCAGCGCTGGGCACGACCTTGCTGGAACTGGCTATGCTCTGGCTGGCCTGGCGCTGTTTCAGTTTGACAACCTTCGTCGCCGTGGCGGTCTTCTTGTTTGCGTTTTCCCCGATTAACACCCTGTTCGTACACCTAGCGGTGGGCCAAGGCCCGGAACCCTGGTCCGCCGCTTTGCTGCTGTGGGGATTGGCCGGTTTGGTGGGAAGTAGCAGGCACACTCCGTGTGCCGTTGGCAACGGCACACGGAGTGTGCCTGCTAAATTCGCGCTGTCCCTGGCGGCAGGCGGCGTGGCCGGCCTGGCCGAATGGTTTCGCACCGGCAACCTTCTGTTATTCGCGATCCCATGTGTTGTTTTTGCCCTGGCTGCTTTGTACCGGCGCGAGTGGTTGGGCAGCGGCATCGCGGGCACGGCACTGACGGCCTTTGCCGGCATGGTCTACCTCGGAGCCCTGCTCGTGCCTTCTCCCGTCGCCAAGACGGTCGTCAATCTCCGCCACAACCTGGTCGAGAGCAGCGGGCCCATTTATCCCGTGCTTAGGCCGGATGGCGCGCCGCGTCGTTTTGTGCCCCTTGGCATCCTGCAAATCGTTCCGGGGACGGCGGAAACCTATGCGGATTACCTGGTCCGCGCCGCTCATCATCAGGATACCCTGGCCTTTGTTGAGGAAAATGCCGAGACACTGTTTTACCTGTATGGCGATCGACTCGGTCAAGTCATGTCCCAGGGCGGTTCTGGCTTTCGCCAGATGGCGGGTAGCCTTGTGGTTCTTTGTTTTCTCGGCCAGGTGATGCGAAGCCTGATCGACCGGGACAATTCCGCCCTTCTAAGCCTGGCCCTGGCCGGCGCCGCCTTGGCCCACATCCTCGGTCCCATCACCTTGCTGGTCGGCAATACCACGTCGGTGTATCTGTTGGTGCCTTTACCGCTGGTGATTCTGGTGGCGGGACACGGGGCGGCGTATCTGGGCGGATGGCTGGTTGTCCGGCTGCCGGTTCTGGTGCGAACGCCGATGGTTATTGCCGGACTGGCGGTTGTGGCCATCGTCACCGGGCTGTCACTGAGCCAGGCGGTGTCAACCTTGCGTCACTTGAAAGCGCGAGCGCAACAAGACTCCGCCGACCTGGCGGCCTTACAACTCGAAGGCCGGGTGATGTGCCGAGCGATGGCCTGGTTCGCGGATCGTGCCGTCGAGCCGGTCCTGTTGCCGTACGCCCCGGTGGCGGAATTGGAGGAGTATGTGCGAGCCCGCGGCGCCGCCGGCATTCTTCTCCGCGCCAACGAGGATGAGATTTCCGCCTGGGCCAATCCGTATGGAACAATCCAGGACCTGGAAAGGGAACTGCAAAAAAGCGGGACTTTTTCTCCCTCGCAAGTTTCGGGAAACTGGCGGTGGTATTCCGGCAGAAGTCAGAGGTCAGAAGTCAGAGGTGAAAGTCTCTGATCTCTGATCTCTTACCTCTTATCTCTGATCTCTGACCTCTGATCTCTGTTCTCTGACCTTTGAGGTATCGACTGTGGCTTCCGACCTTAGTATTGGGGCGGCGCCGCGGCAAACCCACGTTCGGCCGCGGGCGCGTACGAAGTGGAAAGCCCTGGCCATCGGCTTGCTCCTGAGCGTCCTGCTGCCGCTGTTGGCGTTTCAGGGCGTGGACGTGTCGCAAAGCTGGGAGTTGATTCGCCTGTGCCTGGGCTGGGAGCTGGCCCTGGGCGGGTTTTTCTTTCTCATCACTCTCGGAGTACGGGCCTGGCGCTGGAAATACCTGCTCGCCGCACAGCAAACGGTTGGCATGCGTTCTTGTTTGTCGGCGACCTGCGTCGGTCTGATGGCCAATAACATCTTGCCGTTCCGGCTGGGCGATCTGGTGCGCGTCAGCGCCTTGCGCCATCTGGAAGGCGGCAGCGGAGCGCGCGTGCTGGCCACGGTCGCGGTCGAACGCATTCTCGACATCCTGACTCTGGTTCTTTTCCTGGGAGCGTACCTGGCCTTTGCCGCCCTCTCCCCTGAGGGGAAAGGGTGGGGTGAGGGGGTCCGGCAAGGAGAACTTCTGGTCGCGGGCTTCTTGGCCCTGGGCGGCGGCCTGGCCATTACCCTGGTGCTGATCGCCGGCTACTGGCGGCGGCAGTGGGTGCAGCGCCTGGTCGCCGTGCCCGTGGGCTGGATCAGTCCGCGGCTGGGCCAGCACGCCGGCTGTTTGACCGGCCGATTCCTCGAAGGCTTGCATGTCATCGCCTCGCCCCGCCAGGTGATGCAGGTTCTCGTCCTTTCTCTGGCCTTGTGGGGAGCGGCGGTGTTGTCGTACTATTTCGTCGGCCAGGCGGTGGGCCTGAATCTGCCGGTGAGCGCTTATATGGTGGTGGTGTTCGCCACGGCGTTCGGGGCCATCATCCCGGCAGCGCCGGGGGCAGTGGGCACGTTCCACGGCTTCGCCCGCCTGGGCCTGTACCTGGTGGCGGTCCACAGCGGCGAGCAGGCCCTGGCCTTCGCCGCCGTTTTACATGCCACGGAATGGCTGCTGACGAACGTCGCCGGCCTTTACTTCCTGGCCCGGGACCGGTTGAATTTGACTTCGTACCCGCGCAGGCTCGAAGACTCGCCTGCGGGCTTGGCACCGGGAGAATTCCATGCGACGCCGACCCCTTCCCAAGCTTGACCTCGGCAAGCTATCCACGCACAGTCTGCATGACCGGCCCAGCAAGGTCCGCGTCGAACAGCTCGGCCGGCCGCTGGGGGCCGGCGCGACCGTCGATCAATTGGTCGAGTCCCTTCCCGAACAACTTGCCGGGCCAGCGCTGCGGCGCTGGCGCGACGCCATTGTCGCCGCCGTCAAAAATAACAAGCATGTGGTGGTGGCCCTGGGAGGCCATGTCATCAAGACCGGCTGCGCCCCGTACTTGATCGACTGGATACGTCGCGGCGTCTTGACCGCCGTGGCCATGAACGGCTCGGCGGCCATTCACGACGTCGAGTTGGCCCTGGCGGGCAAAACCAGCGAGGACGTGGAAAATCGTCTGCCCGACGGCAGTTTCGGCATGACCCGTGAGACGGCCGATTTTTTCGCCAGGGCGGGCGAACAGGCAGTTCAAAAGGGAATCGGCCTGGGCCAGGCCCTGGGGCATCTGCTTTTGGAGCATTGTTCCCACCCCCAAGCCAGCTTGTTACGAACCGCCGCGGAAGCTCAAATCCCCTGCACGGTACACGTGGCATTGGGAACGGACATCGTTCACATGCACGCCTGTATATCGGGGGCGGAGTTAGGCGAGGCCACCTTGACCGATTTTCGCACGCTTTGCGCCGTGGTCGCCGATCTGGCCGGCGGCGTGTGGATGAACCTCGGCAGCGCCGTCATCATGCCGGAAGTCTTCCTCAAGGCCGTCAGCATCGCCCGAAATCTGAGCTATGATTTGACGGGGATGTTAACGGTCGATCTGGACATGATCCGCCAGTATCGCGGCCGGGTCAACGTGCTGGAACGCCATCACTGCGGCGGCCTGGCCATCACCGGACACCACGAAATCATCATCCCCCTGATCCATGCGGCGGTGGCGGCAAGGTTGTGAGTAGTGAGTGGTGAGTGGTGAGTGGTGAGTGGTGAGTGGTATTCCACTTCCACCTCTCAAAGCTTTTTGCTTTTTTTGTCTACATCTCACACTACTCACCACTCACAACTCACCACTCACCAATACAGAGGAACTATGTCCGGCGATCTGGGCAATCTGGTCCGCAACCTGGGCCGGCCGAACGTGCTGGTCGTGGGCGACATCATTCTCGACCGCTACATCTTCGGATCGGCGGAGCGCATCAGCCAGGAGGCGCCGGTGCCGGTGCTGCGCGCCGACAAGCGCGAAGACCGCCTCGGCGGCGCCGCCTGTGTCGCCAGCATGGTGGCCTGCCTCGGGGCCGAGGTCCACCTGGCCGGCGTCACCGGCGACGACGATCAGGTTACCAGCATCCAGCGCCTGTTCCGCCATTTCGGTCTGTCCAGCGATTTTATTCTGACCGACACCGACCGGCCCACCACCCTCAAGGAGCGCTACATCGGCCGGGCCCAGGATCGCCATCCGCAGCAAATCATCCGCATCGATTATGAAGTCAAAACGCCGCTGGCGTCTACGCTCGAAACGGAATTGCTGCGCCGCATCGACACGGCCTTGCCGCACTGCGACATGGTGCTCATCAGCGATTACGACAAGGGTGTGTGCACCAAGCGGGTGCTGCGGCACGTCATCGATCGCGCCCGCGTCCTGGGAAAGCGCGTGCTGGTCGATCCGATTCGAGGCAGCGATTACAGCCGATATCACGGCGCCAGCTGCTTGACGCCCAACCGCGTGGAAGCTTCCCTGGGAGCGGGGTTGCCGATCACCAATCCGGCCCAGGCCCTGGACGCCGGCGAAGCCCTGCGGCAAAATCTGGCGGCCGAAGCCGTCGTCGTCACGCTCGACAAGGAGGGCATGGCCCTGGCCCATGGCGACGGCCGGCGGCTGCTGTTCCCCACGCGCTCGCGCCAGGTGTACGACATCACCGGGGCCGGCGACATGGTGCTGAGCGTGATTGGCCTGGCCCTGGCCGCCGGCGCCGATTACGAGGACGCCATCAAGCTGGGCAATGTCGCCGGCGGCCTGGAAGTCGAGCGCCTGGGCGTGGCCACCCTGACCCGCGAGGACCTGCTTCGCGACCTGGCCACCCGCCCGGTGCCGCGCCGCGACAAGTTCCAGCCGCTCACTGATCTGCTCATCGACCTGGAACGGCGCCGCCAGCAAGGCGAGCGCATTGTCTTCACCAACGGCTGCTTCGACGTGCTGCACGCCGGCCACGTCCGCTATCTCAAAGGTGCCCGCGACCTCGGCCACGTCCTGGTGGTCGGACTGAACAGCGACGCCGGCGTCCGCCGCCTCAAGGGTCCCGGCCGGCCGCTCAACGACGCCGACGCGCGCGCCGAGGTCTTGTCCGCCCTGGGGTGCGTCGATTACGTCACCGTGTTCGACGAGGAAACGCCGCTGCGGCTGATTGAGGCGATCCGCCCGCACGTTCTGGTTAAGGGGGCGGATTATCAGCTCCACCAGGTCGTGGGCCGGGAGTTCGTCGAAGCCCACGGCGGCCATGTCGTTCTGCTGCCGTTGGTCCAGGGGCAGTCGTCCACCCGTCTGATTGAAGGAATGCAGGAAAAATCCGACATCCGAATATCGACATGCAAAGCAAATTCGAAATCCGAAAGTCGAAATGCGAAACCAATCGTCTGATTCGGGGTTTGTGGAATTGAGATTGTGGGCTTTGAATTAGGAAGTTTGGATATGCCAGTTGTTGCAATCCCGGCCTGGCCCGTTACAATCACCGGGAGCACAGCCTGCGAGAGTGCCCGTGGCGGGGTCAACGATCCATCTTCACTGGAAACTAGGGCGTAGCAACTATTCTTGCCCTGTCCCGCCCAGTGCGACGACTTTTCAGGACGGTGGCCCATGCGCATATTGCTGCTGGCCGATATTCATGCCAACTGGCCGGCCCTGCAAGCTATCCAGGAACCGTTCGACGTTTGCTTGGTCCTGGGCGACCTGGTCGATTATGGCCTGGAGCCGGCGCCGTGCATCGACTGGGTCCGGCAAAAGGCCAGCCATGCCGTGCGCGGCAATCACGATCATAGCGCGGCCCATAACGTCCCCGTGACCGGCAAAGTCGGTTACCGCTATCTCACCGCGGTAACCCGGCCCATCACCCAGGAAAAACTCCAGGGCGAAGACCGCCGCTACCTCGCCTCCTTGCCGGTGACGTGCACGCTGACCCTCAACCAGGTGCGCTACCTGTTGGTGCATGCCACGCCGCGCGATCCGCTGGATGAATACGCGGTCGCCGATGCCGACTTCTGGGCCCGCCGCCTGCACAACGTGGACGCCCAGGTGATCTGTGTCGCCCATACCCATTTTCCGTATGTCCTCGAAATCGGCGACAAGCTGGTCATCAACCCCGGCAGTGTCGGCCAACCCCGCGACGGTGATCCGCGGGCCGCCTACGCCATCATTGACAACCAGCGCGTCGAGCTCAAACGCATCGACTATCCGGTGGACCAGACGATTCGCACGGTCCTGGAAAGCTCGTTGCCCGAGCCGGCCAAAGGGCTCTTGACCGAAGTCTTCCGCACCGGCAGCCTGGCCAAACCCGACAGCGACAAGCAAAAAGGCCAGCTGGAAACCCCGCCGGACAACGGCCGAACCGTGATCTACGAGGCCCCCCCCGTCGAAACGACCCAGGTTTTTGAAGACCCCGACGCGGCGGCTCTTTCGCCTGCCGCCAGGGCCAAATTCCCGCCTGGGGCCACGCTGGGCGATTATCGCCTGCTGCAGAAACTCGGGGCCGGCGGCATGGGCGATGTCTACAAGGCCCAGCAGATCAGCCAGCAGCGGCTCGTGGCGGTCAAGGTCCTGGATAAACACCTGGCCGCCAAACCGACCTTCCTGCAGCGCTTCTTGCGCGAAAGCCAACTCATGGCCCGACTCGACCACCCCAACATCCTCCGCTGCTTCGAGGCCAAAGAGGTGCATGGCACGCATTACATCGCCATGGAATACGTGGACGGCGGCACTGTCGAGGAGTGGCTGAAAAAGCGGGGTAAATTCACGATCGGCGACGCCTTGTTTCTCATCCTGTCCAGCGCTCGCGGCTTGCAGCATGCCCATGCCCAGCGTCTGATCCACCGCGATATGAAGCCCGATAACCTGCTGCTGACGCGGGCCGGCGCGGTCAAGGTTGCCGACCTCGGCCTGGCCAAGACCTTGGGCGAGGACTTCTCCTTGACGCGCACCGGCACGGTGGCTGGCACGCCCAACTACCTGGCCCCCGAGCAGGCCCGCGATGCCAAACGCGTGGACGGCCGCACCGATATTTACGCCCTGGGGGGCATGTTGTATCGCTTCCTCACCGGAGAGTTTCCCTTCAAGGGAAACAACGTGGTCGATTTGATCCAGGCCAAGGAAAAAGGCACTTTCCCCTCGGCCCGGCGGATCAATCCCGAAGTCCCCGACGCTCTGGAACGGATCCTCAACAAGATGCTCGCCAAGAATCCCGACCAGCGCTACCAATCCTGTGGCGAACTTTTGGCCGACCTGGAAGGACTGGGGTTGGCAAGCCAGCGGTTGAGTTTCTTGCGGGGGGAAGAAATCGAGATTCTGGTGCCCCAGTAATCCACTTTGCAGTCAGCGGATTCGCAACCTTTCCCAACGGCGTCACGAAAGCAGGGTCAAGGCTAACGGATTTGTTTGCCCAGTGCCCCCATTTCGGCTTGGAGTTGCTCGACTTCCTTGCCCCAATAGCCAGCCCGCACACGCACATCAAGAACTTCGCGGACCAAAGGGCAGCCGGCACAAGGCAAAGTCGACCCCGCTGGCAAAACCAAAACTTCCCAAGTTGTCCGGGTTTTGACGATTGTTTACAATGTTACGGTGAACCGGGCCGATGGCTTACGACCGAA
>CAZFGM010000100.1:0-15145 GCA_964518515.1 uncultured Alcaligenaceae bacterium
GCGGTCGAATTCGGCGACGCGGCGGGTGGTCATGCTGGCGACGAGGGTGTGGCCGTTGGGGAGGCGGACGGCGCGGAAGGCGCCTTGATAGGTGCAGACGTCGTAGGACTTGTTGGCGGCGTCGTATTCCTTGACGAAGCCGCCGTTGCCGCCGGCCATGGTGGCGACGAGGTAGCGGCCGTTGGGCAGGGCTTCGGCGCCGCACCAGCCGCCGGCCATGCCTACCTGGACGGTGCGCACGTCGCGGTTGGTGACCGGGTCGAATTCCGAGACGACGCCCTGGGAGGACATGACCAGGACGTGGCCGTTGCGCAGCTTGCGGGCGCTGAAGTTGTAGAACTGCGGGTTGTTGCGGTTGGTGTCGTAAACGACGTCCTTGTTGGGGCGGATTTCCATGACGCGGTTATAGGTGGCGATGAAGGTGTTGCCGTTGGGCAGGCGCTGGCAGGCGATGGGGTTGCCGTTTTGCACGCGAAATTCCCAGTGGACTTGGCCCTGGTGGTCGCGTTCGGTGACGCGATTGGCGCTATTTTCGGCGATCAGGACGCGTCCGTTGGGCAGGACCTGGGCGTCCATGGGCCCGAGGAGGTTTTCGATTTTCCAGCGCGGCTGGCCGTCGCGGCCGCACTCCCAGACGCGGCCGCCGCCAGGACGATTGAAGGAATCGTACTCGACGATGGTGGTCAGGCCGAGATAGGATTCGCCGTCGGCGGCGCGTGCCAGGTCGATGTCCTTGGCATGGGCTTGAAACCACTTTTCCCAGGCCTTGACCGCCTTGGCGCGGGCGTCCTTGGCGGTGTCGGAGGCGTTTTCGGCGGGCGCCTTGTCGCCGGCCAGGCGGTGCAACAGGTCCTCGACTTGCCAGAGCTGCTGGTCCTTGGCTTCGGCCAACAGGGCGATCAAGACGGGCACGGCGGCTTCGTCGCGGGCGGCGAGCAGGCCCTGGGCGGACCGCCACCGGACGGCCGGGGATTTATCGGTCAGGAGCTTGTGCACGGCATCGACCTGGTCCTTGGCGCCGATGCGGCCGAGGACGAAGGCGGCGGCGCCGCGGCGGATGGCCATGGGGTCCTGCAAGGCGGCGGTCAAGAGCGGCTCGACCTTGGGCTCGCGCGTGGCCAACACGCACAGGCTGCCGAGCAATTCCTCCTCGACCTGGGCATCCTCGGCAAAGGGGGCGTAGGCCAGCATGTCGCGGATGGCGCCGGTCGGCGATCCTTTGTCGCCGGGGCGGGCCAACAGGCGAATGGCCGCCATGGGCAAGGCGGGTCCGGGACCTTTCTTGATTTTCTCGATGCACTGCCCCACTCTTCGGTTCACCTCCAGATCGCGGCTATCAGCGGCTTCGACCAGGAAGTTCAGGACGGACGAGCCTTGGTCGACGAGTTTTTTCGAGGCGGCCATGCGCACGGGGAAAGAATCGGAACCGAGCTGGCGAATCCAGGTGCGGATGCGGGCCTGATCTTCTTCGCTGAGCGTGCGTTTGTGCAGCACGTCGAGGAGGCCGGCGCGGTCGGCGCCGATATTGTGGGCTTTCAACAAGGCCGTATCGGCGGCGGCGGTATCTTCCAGGCTGCGGAACAGGGATTTGCCCACCAGTCCCTGGGCGGCGCGTTGGCCGACGTGGGGATTTGGGTCGGCCAGGAGCTGGCGCACGGTTTCGCGCTGGTCGGTTTCGCCACGGCGGCCGAGGATGTAGACGGCGGCGGCGCGGCGCTCGGCCAGCGGGTCCTTGAGGGCGGCCAGGAGCAGGGGATCGACTTTGCCGCCGCGCAGCGTCAAGACGCCGAGGCTGGTCAGCACGTCTTCCTCGGTCAGCGGATTTTCGGCGTAAGGGATGTAGTTGAAGAGGACCTCGATGGCCCCCGGCAGGTTGCGCGCGGCCAGCAGGCGGGCGGCGGCGGCGGGATGGTCCGGCCCCTTGCTTTTTTCAATATCCCTGATCAGTTTTTCGGCTCGCCTTTTTTGTTCCAGGTCCACCGGTTTCTTGACGGCGTCGTTCAAGAACGGCAAGGCCAGCGGCCCGCGCAACACCAAATCCCGCTCCGCCTGCTTCCGTTCCTTGTAAACGTCGCTGCTCAGCTGCTGGACGAGCTTCAAAATCATTTCCCGATCGCCGTCCTTGAGCGAACGACGGCGGAAGAACTCGAGCAGACTTTTATCATCGGTGGCAATGCCGGCGGAGCGCAGGGTTGCTTCGTCGTTCCGGACGGAGTCCTGCGCTTGACCCCAAAGTCCCAGGGCGAAACAAGCGAAACCGCAACCAAAAAGGGTCCGGAACATATTACTAACTCCCAGTGGAAAAATACTTTCGGTTGACAATTACCAGACGATTCAGCGGCGGCCGACGATTGGCGATCCTTTGGACTATCCTATTAAGATAAACGGTCGGCAGGAAAAATCCTAACGAATTCACGGAATGTAAGGCAAGCCCCCCAGGCGAGTCTTCGAGCCTGACCATGATCCCGGGGCAGGTTCAAAACCGTTCTTTTTGGGTAACACCTTGTAGGGTGGGTCGAGTCTTCGAGACCCACCATGGCGGGCCGGATTTCGGTGGGTCTCGAAGACTCGACCCACCCTACGAACTTGTTACCGGCGATTGAACCATTCCTGACCCCGCAGGCTCGAAGACTCGCTGCGGGCTCTTCCGAACTCAACCGACGCGCAAGGCGCGGCGGCGGGGGCGACGGCGATAATCCAGCGGCGCATCGTCGGGATGCCATAAGGCGAATCCCTGGCTGGCCCGCTGCTGCAAGATGGCGATTTTTTCCGGGCTGCCGGGCAACGCCGTCGTGGGGAAAGGCGGCAGGGTGGGTCGGCGATATCCCAAACCCAGACCGCGGCGCGCATATTTGCCGCCGCTGGGCGGGTAGCGGTCGCGAATGGCCGGCGTATAGTAGCAGCCCCAACACAGCTGCCGCGGCCGGCTGATCGGGGCCTTGCGACAATGCCGGCACAGAGGGGAAAGCATGGCTAATTCCAGGGATTTTCAAGGGTGAAGCAGATAAAAAAAAACATTGCCAAATGCCAATTGCCAATTGAAAATTGCCAATTGAAAAACAAACTTTTGATGGAAGCCAAATTGGCTTTGCAATTGGCAATTTTCAATTTTAAATCTGCGGATGAGCCTAGGCGGCGGCCTGCCGCCGCTGGGCCAGGATGCCTTCCACCTCGGGCAGCAATTGCCGGCGCATGGCCGATCGCGGTGTCGCATCAAACCAATCCAGAAAGCGGCGGCAGGCGGCCGGTTCGCCCAGGACTTCGTCCGCCGTCTGACACAAGCGGGAAAAATCTGCCGTTACCGCACCCACCGACCGCCGGCCGTCGCCCTGCCAGAAGCAAAAGCCCAGAGCACACGCGCCCGCGACTTCCTCATCGGCCAACACCTCCAGGGCGGGCGGATTGGTGGTCGCCCCTTGAAGCAAGCGGCCATCGTTGTCCACCAAGGCGCGGTGGAGAGCTTGCAAACCCGCGGTGGATAAAACGGGAGCCAGTCCAAGCCGCCACACCTTTTTCCAGCATTCCATGATGTTTTCCTCCAAGAAGCCAAGCCTTAGGTCCAAAATATAGTGTATAAAATTACACTATGTTTGTCAATAAAAAAATCTGTTTTTTTATCAAAAAAATACTTTGTAACTATTAATAATCCGAACCAATGGAGAAAAAATGCCGCTGTCCGGTTTAATAAAGGGTAACCGGGTCCAGTATGTGGGGTAACCGGGTGGCAGTATGTGGGGTAACCGGGTGGCAGTATGTGGGGCAGGATTCCGATCCTGCCGGGGTTGGCAGGATCGGAATCCTGCCCCACAGCCGAATTACCCTCGGGAATAAAAGATAGGTGAAAGGTTACAATAAAGAAGCCGTTCCGAAAGGTGCAAGGATTTGATCAGGACGGGAGCAAGAGAAGTTTATAGCCTTGGTGGTGGGAATTCGAGGTGCGGCCGTAACCGGGTGGCAGTATGTGGGGCAGGATTCCGATCCTGCCGGGGTTGGCAGGATCGGAATCCTGCCCCACAGCCGAATTACCCTCGGGAATAAAAGATAGGTGAAAGGTTACAATAAAGAAGCCGTTCCGAAAGGTGCAATGGAGTAGAGACCAACGTGAAGGACCACGGGACAAGCCGGACAAGCCCGTGGCATCATCCATCATCCCCCTGTGGAATACGTCGAGAAGAAATTTCCATGAAAGTTCGAGGGCCAATCCGTAAGCTATAAAAGCCGAGCATTCGCGTCCGCTCCGACCCGCCTGACCAACCACGAGGCCGATTCCCATGAAGCGATTCCTTGCCGTCCTTGCGACCTTTGCCGTTTTGCTCTCCATTCTGCTGTTAAATACGGTGCCGAAGCTCCCGTCCCTGGCGGCCGGGGATTCCGCCGGCGCGACGCTCGAGCTCCGGCAGGGCGACCACATCTGTCTCGTCGGCAATACCCTCGCCGACCGCATGCAGCACGACGGCTGGCTGGAAACTTACCTCCACAGCCGGTTTCCCAAGCACGACCTGGTGTTTCGCAACCTCGGGTTTTCCGGCGATGAAGTGACGTTACGGCTGCGCTCGGCCAACTTCGGCAGCCCCGATCACTGGCTGGGCTTCACCAAGGCCGACGTTATCTTCGCCTTCTTCGGCTACAACGAATCCTTCGCCGGTGCCGCCGGGCTCGACAAGTTCAAGAAGGACCTCGATGATTTCGTCAAGAAAACCCGCGCTCAGAAGTATAACGGCAAGAGCGCTCCCCGCCTGGTGCTCTTTTCGCCCATCGCCCATGAAAATGTGCGCGACCGCAACCTGCCCGACGGCGGCGAGAATAACATGCGACTGGAATTGTACACCGCGGCCATGGCCGACGTCGCCCGGACCAACAAGGTGCCGTTTGTCAACCTGCATAAACTCTCGCTGGACCTGTACGCCAAGGCGGCCAAGCCGCTCACGTTCAACGGCATCCACGTCACCGAACCCGGCAACCGGCTGCTGGCCGGGGCCATCGACCAGGCCCTATTCGCCGGCGACCCGCCGCCGCGCGATGCCGGCACGCTGGAAAAAATCCGCCGCGCCGTCCTGGAGCGGAACTTTTACTGGTTCAACCGCTACCGCACCGTGGACGGCTACTCGATCTACGGCGGGCGGGCCGACTTGCGGTTCGTCGGCGGGCAAACCAATCGCGTCGTCGTGCAGCGCGAGATGGAAATTCTCGATGTCATGACGGCCAATCGCGATAAGCGCATCGAGGCCATAGCGGCGAGCGGGGGACGTAAGTCCCCTGATGTGGACGACCGCAACGTGCCGCCTTTTATCCCCGTCGTGACCAACAAGCCCGGGCAAGGTGCCAATGGCGGCCACCTCTTTCTCGACGGTGAGGACGCCATCCAGAAAATGACCGTCGCCAAGGGCATGAAGGTCAACCTGTTCGCCTCGGAGAAACAGTTCCCCGAGCTGGCCAATCCCGTGCAGATGTCGTTCGATCCGCAGGGTCGGCTGTGGGTGGCCGTCTGGCCGACCTACCCGCACTGGAAACCCAAGGAAGAAATGAACGATAAGATCCTCATCTTCGAGGATACCGACGGCGACGGCAAGGCCGACAAGATGACCGTGTTCGCCGACCACCTGCACTGCCCCACCGGCTTCGAGTTCTACAACGGCGGCGTCCTTGTCGCCCAGGCGCCCGACCTGATGTTCTTGAAAGACACCGACGGCGACGGCAAGGCCGACATCCGCCGGCGCGTGCTGCACGGCCTCGACTCGGCCGACACGCACCACACGGCCAACAGCTTCGTCCTCGATCCGGGCGGTGCCCTGTACTTCCAGGAGGGCACTTTTCATCACACGCAGGTGGAAACCCCCTGGGGCCCGCCGCAGCGCTGCGCCAACGCCGGCGTCTATCGCTACGAGCCGCGGACGCACAAGTTCGACGTTTACGTCGGCTTCAACTTCGCCAATCCGCACGGCCACGTGTTCGACCGCTGGGGCCAGGACGTCGTCATCGACGGCACGGGATCCAATCCGTTTCACGCCGCCCTGTTCTCGGGGCACCTGCCGTTTCCGCAGCGGCACGGCCGGCCGCCGCAGCTCTATCAACAGAAAACCCGGCCCTGCCCCGGCATGGAAATCCTTTCCAGCCGCCACTTCCCAAAGGAGATGCAAGGCCATCTGCTCGTCGGCAACGTCATCGGTTTCCACGGCATCTTGCGGTACAAGATCGAAGACAAAGGGTCCAGCTTTCATGGCATCGAGGCCGAGCCGATCTTATCCTCGACGGACCAGAATTTCCGCCCCTCGGATATCCGCATCGGCCCGGACGGCGCGATTTATTTCATCGACTGGCACAATCCCATCATCGGCCACATGCAGCACAACCTGCGCGATCCGAGCCGCGACCGCGAGCATGGCCGGATTTATCGCGTCACCTACCAAGGCCGGCCCCTTCTGAAGTCGCCGAAGATCGCCGGCGAGCCCATCGACAAGCTGCTCGATCTGCTCAAGGAGCCGGAGGACCGCGTGCGCTACCGGACGCGCATCGAGCTGGGCGGCCGCGACAGCGACAAAGTTCTCGCCGCGGCCAATGCCTGGCTGAGCCAGCGCATGAAGGAGAAAAAGTACGACCCCGAACTCGAGCACCACAAGATGGAAGTGCTCTGGCTGCATCAGAATCACAATGTCGTCAATGGCGATCTGCTCAAGGGCATGCTCGGCTCGACGGACTTCCGCGCTCGCGCCGCGGCGACGCGCGTCTTGTGCTACTGGCGCGATCGTGTTCCCGAGGCCTTGGAGTTGCTCAAACAACAGGCGGGCGATAAACACCCGCGTGTCCGCCTCGAAGCGATTCGCGCCGCCAGCTTCTTCAAGGCAGCGGAAGCCGTCGAGATCGTGTTGATCTCCGCCGAACATCCTTCCGATCAGTACCTTGACTTCACCCGCGGCGAGACGATGCGGGCCCTCGATCCGTTCGTGAAGAAAGCGCTGGCCGAAGGCCGGCCCATCAACTTCACCAGCACGGCGGGGGCGCGGTTTTTCTTGAAGACCGTGAGCACCGACGCCCTGCTCAAGATGAAACCGGCCAGGCCGGTTTATCTCGAGCTGGTGTTCCGCAAGGGCGTCCGCGACGAGCAACGCAAAAGCGCCCTGGCCGGCCTGGCCCGGTTGGAAAACAAGAGCGAAATGAGCGTCCTGCTCGACGCGGTGCGCCTGCACGATCAACAGGCCGGCGGCCAGGCCGAGGACAGCGTCCTGTTCGATCTGGTCCGTTTGTTGACGGCGCGGGGCGCCAAGGAGCTGGCCCCCATGCGCGACGAATTGGAAAAGCTGGCCAGCGCCGGCACCACCCCCCTGACACGCCAGCTCGGCTATGTCGCCCTGGTCGCCGCCGACGGCAGCGTCGATAAAGCCTGGGCGCTCGGTCTGAAATCGGTATCCGCTCTGAACGATCTGGTCAGCGCCATGCCGCTGTTGAGCGATCCGGGCCACCGCGCCGCCCTGTATCCCAAGGTCAAGCCGCTCTTGGACGGTCTGCCCAAGGAGCTGGCGAGCGCTGCCGAGCAAGACAAGACCGTCTTGGGCCGCTTCGTACGCGTCGAGCTGCCCGGCAAGCAGAGGACGCTGACCCTGGCCGAGGTCGAGGTCTACTCCGCCGGCCGCAACATTGCCCGCCAGGGCAAGGCCAGGCAGAAAAACACCGCCTTCGGCGGCGAAGCCCAGCGGGCTATCGACGGCAACAAGAGCGGCAACTACTCCGACAACGGCCAGACTCATACCAGCGAAAACACTGCCGATCCATGGTGGGAAGTCGATCTGGGCGGCGAGTTTCCCATTACTGCGATCGTCATCTACAATCGCACGGACCGCGCTCTGGGTAAACGGCTTCAAGGTTTCACGCTCAAAGTTCTCGACAAGAGCCGAAACGTCGTCTTCGAAAAGAAGAAGCTGCCGGCGCCGGACGTCAAAGCCGCCTATGAAATCGGCAGGGAATCGCCTGCCCTAATAGTCCGCCGGGCGGCGATGAACGCGCTCACTTCGGTCCGCGGCCAGGAAGAAGCGACCTTCAAGGAGCTGGCGCGCTTCGTCCGCGTCCCGACCGAGCGGCAGGCGGCCATCCAGGCGCTGGGACGAATTCCGACGCGCCACTGGCCGAAAGAGGCAGCCAAGCCGCTGCTGGACAATCTCCTCGGGTACGTTCGCCAGATTCCGGCCAAGGAACGCACCTCGGGCGCGGCCCTGGACGCCATGCACCTGGCCGATGCCCTGGCGTCGCTGTTGCCGCTGGCGGAAGCGCGCTTGATCCGCAAGGAACTGGGCGAGCTGGGCGTGCGCATGATCCGCCTGGGGACCGTGCCGGACCAGATGCTGTTCGACAAGGAGCGCATCGTCGTGAAGGCGGGCCGGCCGGTGGAAATCCTCTTCGAGAACACCGACCTCATGCCGCACAACCTGGTCGTGACGCTGCCGGGAGCCCTCGAAGAAATCGGCAACCTCGCGGAGGCCACGTCCACTCAGGCGGACGCCATGGCCCGGCATTTCGTGCCGCATTCGAAAAAGATTCTCTTCGCCAGCCGGTTGCTGCAGCCGCGCGAGGCCCAGAAGATCGGTTTCCTTGCGCCGGCCAAGCCGGGGGTTTACCCGATCGTGTGCACCTATCCCGGCCACTGGCGGCGCATGAACGGCGCCCTGTACGTCGTCGCGGATTTGGACGAGTACCTGGCCGATCCGGAAGGTTACCTGGCCAAGAATCCGCTGCCGATCGCCGACGAGCTGCTCAAGTTCACCCGGCCGCGCAAAGAGTGGAAGTTCGAGGACCTCGCCGCCGCCATCGACAAACTCGACCACGGCCGATCATTCACCAACGGCAAGCAGATGTTCCAGGTCGCCAACTGCGTTGCCTGCCACAAGATGAACGGCGCCGGCGTGGACATCGGCCCGGACCTGACCAAGCTCGATCCGAAACTGACCCGCCGGGACATCCTCCGCGACATCCTCGACCCGTCCTTCAAAATCAACGAAAAGTACCAATCGTGGACCATCGAAACACAGGCGGGCAAGGTCCTCACCGGCCTTATACTCGAGGAAAAAGGCGACACGGTGAAGCTGATCGAAAATCCGCTGGTGAAATCCGAGCCGGTGGTGCTCAAGAAATCGGACATCCTCGAAAGGCGCAAGTCCCCCAACTCGATCATGCCGAAAGGCCAGGTGGATCGCCTGACGCGCGAGGAGATCCTGGATTTGGTGGCGTACATCCTCGCCCGCGGCGACCAACGGCACCCGCTGTTCCTTGGGGCTCACGACCATGGGCTCAAGGGGCATTGATCGTCCATAAAGATGTTCGGCGGTTCCGCGTGCGATGACGTTGAACGCGGTTTCTCCTTGGCTGGGTCCCCGCACGAACATTGTTTCTAGGCGTTAGGCGGAAGCGGAATCCGGGGATTCAATGGTCCGATTCACACGGACAGCGCGCCCTGGCACAACCCGAAGGGCGGGAGTGAAAAAATCCACGAACTAAACCAAACAAAATGAGATCCCACACTTTTGGGAAAGGACTATTACCGTAAAGATTTGTCGCGTACCTTTGAAGGAAATGTTATCCTGGCCTTCCGAAGAAAAAAAACGGAGGGGCCGATGCAAGGATCACAGTTCGGAAAGATAATCTCCGCAACGGGCATTCTCTTACTGGCCATGTCTTGGCCTGTGGGGGCGGACGAAGCGGCGCGCCTCGAATTCTTCGAAAAGAAAATCCGGCCCGTTTTGGTCGAGCATTGTTACAAGTGCCATTCCGCCGAAGTGAAGAAACCGAAAGGCAATCTCACCCTGGATACGCGGGCGGGGATTCGCCGGGGCGGCGATTCGGGGCCGGCGGTGGTGCCCGGCAAGCCTCAGGAAAGCTGGCTCATCAAGGCGGTGCGGCACACGCGCGAAGACCTGAAAATGCCGCCCGCGGGGAAACTGCCTGACCCGGTCGTTGCGGACCTGGAAGCCTGGGTCAAGATGGGGGCGCCCGATCCGCGCGGCGCTAAGGCGGGCCCGGCCGTCAACCTGACCTGGCAGGAGATGCTCAAGAACCGCCGCCAGTGGTGGAGCTTGCAGCCGGTGCACAAAACCACGCCGCCGGCCGGCCGGTCCCCCCATCCCGTGGACCGGTTCATGCACCATCGCCTGGAAAAAGCCGGCCTGGTTGCTGGGCCGGCGGCGGATCGGCCAACTTTGATTCGCCGCTTGAGCCTGGTGCTCACGGGGCTCTTGCCCACGCCGGCCGAAGTGGAAGCGTTCGTGGCGGACCAGTCGCCCCGCGCCTACGAAAAGCTCGTGGATCGGCTGCTCACCTCGCCGCATTTCGGCGAACGCTGGGCCCGCCACTGGATGGACGTGGTCCGCTATGCCGAGACGCACGGCAACGAGTGGAATTACGAGGTGCATCACGCCTGGCGCTACCGCGATTACCTGATTCGCGCGTTCAACGAGGACGTGCCCTACGACCAGCTGGTGCGCGAGCACCTGGCCGGCGACATGCTTTCGCCGCCGCGCTGGAATCGGGCCGGGCAATTCAACGAATCCGTGATCGGCACCGCTTTTTATCGCTTTGGCGAGGTCAATCACGATGACTGCATCGAATTCCGCGCTCTCGGTTACGATTTGCTGGACAACCAGATCGATACCCTCGGCAAAGCTTTTCAGGCGACCACGGTGGCCTGCGCCCGCTGCCACGATCATAAAATCGACGCGGTCTCGATGAAGGATTACTACGCCGTCCTCGGCATTTTGCGCAGCTCGCGCCAGGTCAGCCATACCATTGACGCTCCCGAGGCGAATGCCAAACCCAAGGCCCTGTTGAGACAGATCAAAGTCGATCTTCACCGGGAGCTGGCCCGGCTCTGGAGCCAGGAAGCCCGCGACCTCGGCCGCTACCTGCTGGCGGCGCAGGCCCAGCTACACAAGCATGGCTCCGCCGCGGATCTGGCCAAAGGGCTGGACCCCAAACGCCTGGAAACCTGGCGGACTCTGCTCAAGGAGGAAAAAAAGACCCTGGAAGATCCGCTATTCCCCTGGCTGACTTTGCGGGGCGCCAAGGATTTTCCCGCCGCCTGGAAAAGCCTGGGGGAACGCTACCGCAAGGAAGATCAGGCGCGGCACGAATTCAACGCCCGCCATTTCGTCGCCTTTGGTGATTTTGGCAAGGGCCGGGACGGTTGGCAGAATTCCGGCCAGGGTCTGAGCGACGGTCCGGTCAAAAGCGGCGACTTCGCCGTGGCCTGCGCCGGCGCCGCCGCCGTCAGCGGCATCTTCCCCGCCGGCTTTTTCAGCCACGCCCTGTCCGACAAGCTCAACGGAGCGCTGCGGTCGCCGTTGTTGCCGGCGGGCAAGAAATACCTCAGCTTCCACGTCCTGGGCGGTAAAACCAGTGCCGTCCGCATCGTGTCCAACAGTTGCCAGTTCAATTACGTCAATTACAAGGCGCTTACCAAAAATGCCTGGGAATGGAAGAAATTCACGATTCCTCAGGATCGCGAGGAACTCCGGCCCTATGCGGAAGTGATGACCAAGTTCGACAACCCCAAGTTTCCCGATCAGCTCGGGACCCTGGGCGGCGACACGCTGAACTATCGCGTGCCCTGGGAAGAGGCGGCCGCCGATCCGCGTTCCTTTTTCGGCATCACGCGCGTGGTGGTGCATGACGTGGAGGAAACACCGCGGCCGGAGCTGGGACACCTGCGGTCGCTTCTGGCCGGTCCGGTGGGCGACCTGTCGCAGCTGGCCGAGCATTATTCACGCACGGCGGCTGCGGTCGTCAAGGCCTGGGCTGACGGCAAGGCCGGCGACGACGACGTGCGCTGGCTTGACTGGCTGGTGAACCGGGGAATTTTGAGCAATTCCCGCCAGGCCACTGCAAAACTTAACGCATTGCTGGATCAGTATCGCGCCGCGGAGAAGCAGTTGGCCCTGCCGCGCATCATCCCGGGCATGGCGGACTTCGACGGCGGTTTCGAGCAGCCGGTGCTGGCGCGCGGCGATTTCCGCAAGCCCGGAGAGCCTGTGGCCCGCGGCTACCTGGAAGTGCTGTCCAAGAGCGCCTTCACGCCGCGCGGCAGCGGCCGGCTCGAGCTGGCCCTGCGCCTGGCAAGTCCGGACAATCCGCTCACCGCCCGCGTCATGGTCAACCGCATCTGGCACCACGTGTTCGGCCACGGCATCGTCCGCACGGTGGACGATTTCGGCCGGGTCGGGGAAGTGCCGTCCCATCCGGAGCTGTTGGATTACCTGGCCGCCCGGTTTGTCGAGGAAGGCTGGTCGATCAAGAAGCTGATTCGCGCGTTGGTGTTGACGCAAACGTTTCAGCGGACCAGCCGGGCCACGCCGGAAGGGGTCAAGGTAGATCCGGAAAACCGCCTCTTGCATCATTTCCCCGCCCGCCGCATGGAAGCCGAAGCGATCCGCGACGCCCTGCTGACCGCCTCGGGCCGGCTGGATCGACCTCTGTACGGCCTGAGCATTCATCCGTACCGCGACAAAGCCAACGCCGATCGCCGGCTGTTCCCCGGCCCGCTGGACGGCCACGGCCGCCGCAGCCTGTATATCAAGGTCACCCTGATGGAAGGACCGAAATTCCTCGGCGCCTTCAACTTGCCCGGCGGCAAGGTGACGCAGGGCCGCCGCGACGTGACCAACGTGCCCGCCCAGGCTCTCGCCCTGCTCAACGATCCGTTCGTGCATCAGCAAGCCAAGGTCTGGGCCGACCGCCTGGTAGCGCGGCCGGACGCATCGGCCGGCGCCCGCATCGCCCACATGTTCCAGGTCGCCCTGGGCCGGCAACCGACCCCACCCGAAAAGGACCGCTTCACTCATGCGGTCCGGGAATTGGCCGAACTGCACGAGGTGCCCCCCGAGCGCATCCTGACCAGCCCGGTGGTCTGGAAAGACCTGGCCCATGCCATTTTCAATTTGAAAGAGTTTATTTATATCCGATAGGGCTTCGACAATTACTCAGCGGATCGCGGCTTTTCAGGGGCCTTGAAGTCGATCTTTTCGCGAACCGCCTCCGGGAGCGCCTGTAAGATTTGGCTGTGCTGTATGAGAATGGCCTCGATCCGGAAAAAGCGTTCGGAATTACTCCGTTCCATTTCAACGAAGCGGCGATCCATGTCGGCAAAGCGGTTATCCATGGCAGCAACGCGCGCGCGCAAAGCGGTCTGATTCTGCGCCAGGGCTGCCAGATTCTGCGCCAGAGATGCCTGAGCCTGGAGCAGGTTCGTCATGGCCTCTTCAAGCCGGCCGTTTCTTTGCTCTTTTGCCCGCGGCATGTGCCTTCTCCGGTGAACTATGGGTATTGTAAGGGATTAGTCCTTCCAAATCCAATTGGGAAGGGCACGATGGCACGATGGCCACGATACATCAACGTCACGATGCGGAAGCGAGCTTCAGGCCGAGCGCCTCGGCCAGCTTGTCCGCCGTGGCCATGCGGATGTCGCGTTCGCCGGAGAGGAAACGCGACACCACGATCTGCGATACTCCGGCGACCTGGGCAATTTGATCCATCGACTTGTCGCTGGCCCGAAGTGCGTCCCGGAGGGCTTGGCTCAGCCGCCCCGACGCCCTGGCGCTGGCCGCCGCGGGTGGAAACTCCGCTTGCACTTTTCGGCGAACTTCCTCATCGCGCGCGACTTCTTCCGCCGACAGCCGGCCTTCGCGGAATACGCGTTCACTTTGCTTGCTCATGGGTTAAACCGGGTTAAACCTTACCGTGATTCAGGTACCTCATATGCCGTCACGACGCGAATCGTGTCCTGATCGATTCGTTCAGGGGCGTTTACGCCGGTTGGTGTCGAGTTAATAAGGGGATGATATCGGGACTACGAGGGCCAAAACGTCGCCAGTCCTGCGGACGATAGTCGGCCAAACCGTGGGACAGGATCACCGCCTGGGCCGGGCCGGAAGGGCTGGCATTTTCATTCCGGCGTTTTTGGGCCCGAAGGCTCCAGAACAGGAGGCGTTTCCCAGAGCATGGCGACCAGGAGCAAGCCGGCGACCAAGCCGGCCGGCACCAGGCCGTCGGCGCTGGCCAGGGCGCCCGCCAGGATGGCGGCGCCGAGGACGACAAGGAGGGCGAGAAAAAGCCGCCGGCCCCAGCGCGCCCGCCGCGCCGCTTGCGGCCCGCGTGCCCAATGAATGCTCAGGCTGCCCAAGAAAAAACCGGCTAACGTGATGACCAGCAGAAACAATTCCAGGTCCGGCATGAGGCCTCCTTGCCCGGGCGAGTGCCTGCCTGGCAGACAAGAATGTCTGCCCCACCCGTGGCAGAATAACGAACCTCCCTTGCGGTGTAAAGGGACTTTCCCGCTCCGTTCCGGCATGGTTCAAAACTGGGTATCAAAACTGATCCGAGCCGGAAGCGTAAGCGACGAGGAGGGGGAAATCCGTCGCTTACGCTTCCGGCTCGGACCACGCGAGGCGATTTTTTTTCCACAACCGACCTGTTCTTTTCGTGCTCCGGAGGTTATTCTGCATGAGTGCAAGGAGTCCGCGGACTTTGTGGAGTACGTTGGTAACGTCCCTCAACCTTTGGGCACGTTGGAAAAGTGTCCCACATACTTTTCGCTGGATAGTTGACAAGTCCCACGGCCCCATGTTAGTTTCAATATTGTGCGGACATGGGGAAACCTGTCTTTGCCTGAAGGTAAGCCTATCATTCAGCCTGTTCGAGTAACCGCCGCACCTCTTGGGAGAACGACATCATGGCGCAGCCGCATCCCGGCGTTTGGGGCATTGATCTGGGCCAATGCGCCCTCAAGGCCGTCCACCTGGAAATAGTGGACGGCAAGGTCACCGCCACTGCTTTCGACTACATCGAGCACCCGAAGATCCTCAGCCAGCCCGACGCCGACCCGGACCAGCTCACGCGCGAGGCCCTCGAGCAGTTCCTGTCGCGCAACACCTGGAAAGGCGACACCGTGGTCATCAGCGTGCCCGGGCAAAGCGGCCTGGCCCGCTTCGTCAAGCTGCCGCCCGTCGAGGAAAAGAAGATCGCCGACATCGTCCGCTTCGAGGCCAAGCAGCAGATTCCCTTCCCGCTCGACGAAGTAGTCTGGGATTTCCAGAAGATCGGCTCGGGCATCGTCACCGACGGCTTCGCCATGGAGACGGAAATCGGCCTGTTCGCCATGAAGCGCGACATG
>CAZFGM010000101.1:0-4057 GCA_964518515.1 uncultured Alcaligenaceae bacterium
CCGCCGCGCATGGCGCTGGTGGTGCAGATGCTGTTGGGCTTGCGGATGCCGCGGATGGTCATGCACGTATGGGCCGCCTCGAGGATGACGCCCACGCCGCGCGGGTCCAGCTCCTCCATGACGATGTCGGCCAGCTCCTCGGTCATGCGTTCCTGGATTTGCGGCCGCCGCGATACCACCTCCACGATCCGGGCCAGCTTGCTCAGGCCCACGATTTTACCGTTGGGCAAATAGGCGATGTGGGCTTTGCCGAGGAAAGGAAGCAAGTGATGTTCGCACAAGCTTTCGAAGCCGATGTCCTTGACCAGGACCATTTCGTTGTATTTTTGCGGGAAAGTTTTCTTGAGAAGCTCGCGCGGATCTTGGTGCAGCCCGGATAACATCTCGGCGTACATGCGGGCCACGCGCTCGGGCGTTTCGCGCAAGCCTTCGCGCTCGGGATCTTCGCCGACGGCGCACAGGATTTCGCGAACCGCGCGGGCGATGCGCTGGTGATCCACCGCCAGCGGCGGCTGCGCGTTCGCGTTCCGGCCGGCACGGGGGCGGTGGGGTCGTTCACTCATGGGCTGCGTTTCTCCCCGAAGGCAAAAACGGGTCTGGGGACAATATAGAAGTGCCCGCGCCTGGTAGCAAGCGATTGTTTAGCGGGGAGCCGAAGGCGACCAATCCCGGCGGTCGCCTTCGGCTCCGCGCTAAACCGAGTTTGCGTCACTTGCGGGCCACCGTCAAGCGCTTGAGCACTTCGTCAAGTATGGTTCCCACCAAAAGGGCACTGCCGATGACGGCGTATTGCAAGACGTTCAGTCCCTTGAAATTACACAGGTTTTCCAAGAGAGGCAAAACCGTGACGCCGAGGATCATGCCCAGGATGGTGCCCTGGCCGCCGCGGAGGCTGCAGCCGCCCAGGACGGCGCCGGTGATGGCATACAATTCGTACAGCGAGCCGGCTGTCGAAGGCGAAGCCGTGCCCACTTCCATCAATTCGAGAATGCCTGCCAGGCCGGCCAGCAGGGAACAGATCACGTAGGCCAGGATTTTGCTGCGCTCGGTGGCGATGCCCGCGTAGCGGGCGGCCTGCTCGTTATACCCCACGGCAAACAGGTGCCGGCCATACACGCTCAGATGCAACAGCACCGCCAGGATTCCGGCCAGGGCCAGCATCAACAGCAGCTCCACCGGGATGCCCGCGACATTCCCCGTGACCAGGAATTTCAATCCCTCCAGGTTCGGAACCCCGCCGGTGCCGACGTCGCGCAGTCCGCCCTGCGGCGAGCGGGTGGCCCACTGGGCCAGCCCGCGATAGATGAATAGACCGCACAACGTGACCAGAAACGGTTGCAGGCGGAGCTGGGTCACCAGAAGGCCGTGCACGAAACCGATCAGGCCGGCGCCCAGCAGCACCACCAGAGCAGCCACGTAAGGCCAGAACTCTTTCAATCCGAAGGAATCGCCTTCCAGCAGCAGGCCCATGCTGACGGCGCTCAGGCCCACGACCGAGCCCATGGACAAATCGATGCCCCCGGAAATTATCAAAATGCCGGCGCCCAATGTCAGGATGCCGTAAAAACCGATGCGGTGCGCCAGCTGGTCGTGATTGCGGGCCGACCGGGCCTGGGGGCTGTCCAACAGAAGGAGGAGGTACAGGACCAGCACCAGAGCCAGAACACCCAGGATGCGGTTGACGTTGGGCCGCCGCAAAAAGGCCATGAGCTTGTTCATAATGACCCCATGTTCGGCGCGGGCATGTTCGGCGCGGGCATGTTCGGCGCGGGTCTCCAGACCCCGCCGGTGGCGAGGATCATGATGGCTTCTTCACTCAGGCGCTCGCGCGGCAGCTCGCCAGCCAGCCGGCCCTGGCAGAGCACCAGCACCCGGTCGCTCATACCGAGAATTTCCTCAAGGTCACTGGAGATCATGAGGATGGCCACGCCCGCATCCGCCAATTGGTGCATGAGGGCGTAGATTTCGCTCTTGGCGCCCACATCGATGCCGCGCGTCGGCTCATCGAAGAGCAATACACGCGGCCGGCGCTGGAGCCACTTGCCCAGCACGATCTTTTGCTGGTTGCCGCCGCTCAATAACCCGATCGTCTGATCCAGCCCCGGCGTCTGCACGCGCAGTTTCCGGCAGACGTCCTGGGCCAGGGCCGCTTCCCGGCGGCGGCTTACCAGGCGAAAGCGACTTAACTGGTCCAGGTTGGGCAAGCCCACGTTATGCTGCACGCTATCCTCCAGCACCAGGCCGTGAACGCGCCGGTCCTCGGGGACCAGGATCAGTCCAGCGGCCACTGCCTGCCGCGGCGATTCCAGGCGAACCGCTTGCCCATCCAGACGCACCTGGCCGGCGAGCCGCCGGCGGATACCGAACAGGGCTTCCGCCAACTCGGTGCGGCCGGCGCCGACCAGGCCGGCCAGGCCGACAATTTCCCCGCGCCCCAGGCGAAAGGAAATCGGCGTTTCCGGCCCCCCGGCATAACGCAGGTCACTCACTTCCAGGCGGGGCGGCGCCCCTTCGGCCGCTCCTTTGCCGCTTGTTGTATGGAAAAACTGCTGCCATTCGCGGCCCACCATCAAGCGGACCAGGGCGTCGTGTGTGAACTGGCCGCGCTCCAGCTCGCCGGCATTGCGGCCGTCGCGCAGCACCGTCACGCGGTCGGCGATTATTTCCACCTCGCCCAGCCGGTGCGAGATATACACCATGGCCACGCCGGTCTTTTTGAGCTGGTTCATGACCTGGAATAGAACCACGGTTTCGCGCTGGCTGAGGCAGGACGTGGGCTCATCAAGGATCAACAGGCGGCTGGACAGGGCAAGGGCGTGGGCGATCTCAACGAGCTGTTGTTGGCCGGGAGGCAAATCGCCGACCAGGGCCAGCGGGTCGCAGGCCAGGCCGACGCGGTCGAGAAGCGCGCGGGCCTCGCGCACCATGCGCCTCTGGTTTAACAGGCGCAGCGGGCCGCCCCAGGTATATTCCCGGCCGAGGAAAAGGTTGGCGGCCACGCTCAGATTATCCGCCAGGTTGAGCTCCTGGTGAATCAGGCTGATGCCGAGCTTGAGGGCCTCGGCCACGCTGCCTGGCCGAACCGGCCGGCCTTCCCAGAGAATCGTGCCGTCATCGGTGGGATAGATGCCCGCCAGGATTTTCATCAGCGTGGACTTGCCCGCCCCGTTTTCGCCGACCACCGCCAGGATTTCTCCGGCCTGGACCTGCAGGCATACCTTTTCCAGGGCCTGCACGCCGGGAAAGCGCTTGCTGACGTCGCGGACTTGCAATAGAGGGGTGGACACGGGAATTTACCTGTTTACGTTTAGCGTTCGAGTATCCTGGCGGACGGGATATTTTCCTTGCACAGGACGAGCGAATGCTAAACGCAAACAAGTTCTCACTCCTTGCCCTGGGCATTCTTCTCGCCGGCCAACTCATCCAGCACGCCCTGGGTGCGTTCCTGGGCGTTGAGGGCCTCGGACCGCCCGACGAAGATGGCGATGGTGCCGCCGTCGGGCAGCGCTTTCTTCACCAACCGGCCCACCGCTTTACCGGCTTCATAATTGTCCGTGCCGATATAGCACAGCCGCTTGCTTTGCGGAGCGTCGTTGTCCTGCGTGATGAGCGGGACCTTGGCGGCGATCTCATTCAGGTAGTCGTGCTGGTTTTTCGGATCGTTGACGCTGACGGCGATGGCCTTGACTTCCTGATTCAACAGGCCGTCGATGAGGACTTTCTGTTCGGCGGCGGTGCCTTTTTGCGGGCGGCGAAACTCGACGTCCACTTTGAATTCCCTGGCCGCCTCGACGGTGCCGGCTTCGGCGATGGTCCAGAATTCCGCCGCATTATTGGAGACAAAACCGACCTTATCGCCTTTGCCCTTGCCGGCCGCGGGCTTGGCCCGAAGCAACTTTTTGAGGTTGGCGTGAAAGTCGTCCACGTTCTCCTTGGTTATTACCCGGTAATCGATGTGATGCTTGCCGTCCTTGGGCACCAGGGAGTTGTCCCCTCGCGCCAGGGCGGCCAGCAGCTTGACCGACTCGTAACCGAAGCGATAGGGGTCCTGCACCAC
>CAZFGM010000101.1:4157-15140 GCA_964518515.1 uncultured Alcaligenaceae bacterium
CCAGGCTGACGCATTTGTGCAACCCCCAGGCTGACGCATTTGTGCAACCCCGTCAGGCTAGAAAGCCTAACCTACATCAAGGTGCGCTGTCGAACAAGGAGCGGGGAAAGCCGATTTCCCCCGTCTGCTACTTGCAAAGGTCGCGTTCCCGTTTAAGATGGTTTTGGCTTGCCTGGCAATGCGATATAGGTAGCAGGCACACTCCGTGTGCCGTTCGCTACGGCACACGGAGTGTGCCTGCTACTATTCCTTCGAAAGGAGCATCCATGACGCGGAAGACGTGCGGCTGGTTCGCCGGATTGGGCCTCGTGACCTTGGGCCTTCTGGGAACTCCCGGTCACGGCGGCGGCGATAAGGGACGCTGGAAAAAAGCCCTGCCGGAGGAACCCTTCAAAGCCCTGGTCGAGCGCGAGGCCAAACTCATCCAGGAATGCTTGAAAGGCGATGACGAGGACAAGCACCTGCGGGCCCGCGCCGGGGCGCTCATGATCCAGGGCTACGCGGTCACCCAGCAGAAACAATCGGCCGCCGCCGAGGCCCTGGCCGCTTTGGCCCAGGATTTGGGCAAGGCCATCCGCACCAAGGGCAAGCTGGCCGACGCCCGCAAACTGGCCGATAAACTCCTCAAACCCGGCGACTACAAATCCGAAGCCAAACGCGACTGGCGCGGCGATCTGGACCTGTTTGACATCATGAACCCGCTCAAGACCGTCGGCAAGGGCGGCGACGGCATCGCCCCCGCCCTCCAGGTCAACATCCGCCTGCGCGGCACGCAGAACGGCATCGAGGAAAAAATCCGCAACCTGGCCGCCCGCAAACTGCAAGAGGCCATCCTGGAGAAAGCCTCCAAGGAACTGACCCTGCTCGCCTACCGCATGGCCGTCCTGGGCGAGCTGGTTCACGATTTTCCGCTGCCGAAGAAGGGCAAGGGCACACTGAAGGAATGGCAGGAATTATCGCTGGACATGCGCAACGCCGCCCTGGAAGTGGCCGCCGCCGCCGCCAAGAAAGACGCCGAAGCCGTCTTCCAGGCCAGCGTCCGCCTGAATTCGACGTGCACGCAGTGCCACAGCGCCTTCAGACTACAGTAACCCCAGGCAATCTCCCCCGAGAAAATCCGAAATTCGAATATCGAAATCCGAAACAAATTCGAAATCCGAAATTCGAAACAATCCCCAAAAAAGATTTCTTCTGGTTTTGAATTTCAGATTTTTGATTTCGAATTTGTTTCGGATTTCGATATTCGGATTTCGAATTTTTCCTTTTACTTCTTCATCGCCTGGGCATAGCGTTGGCCGACGGCGGTCCAGTTGACGACGTTCCACCAGGCCTCGATGTAGGCGGGCCGGCGGTTCTGGTAAGTCAAGTAATAGGCGTGTTCCCACACATCCAGTCCGAGGATGGGGAACTTGCCTTCCATGAGGGGGCAATCCTGGTTGGCGGTGCTGAGGATTTCCAGGCGGTCCTTGGCCAAGACGAGCCAGCCCCAGCCGCTGCCGAAGCGGGTCATGCACGCTTCGGTGAACTGCTTCTGAAAGGCGTTGAAGGAGCCGAAGGCGCTTTCGATGGCCTTGGCGATCGAGCCGCCGGGTTTGCCGCCGGCCTTGGGTCCCATGATTTCCCAGAACATGGAATGATTGTAATGGCCGCCGCCGTGGTTGATGACCCGCTGGCGAAGGGCCTGGGGAACCTTCTTGATGTTGCGGAGTAGTTGTTCCAGCGATTGCCCGGCAAGTTCCTTCTGGCCTTTCAAGGCGGCGTTCAGGCCGTCCACGTAGGCCTGGTGATGGCGGCTGTGGTGGATGTTCATGGTGCGCTCATCGATGTGCGGCGCCAGGGCGTCGTAGGCGTAGGCCAGCTTGGGCAGAGTGACGTCGGTCGGCTTGTCGGCGGCGGCGGCACGGGCGGTGGCCGGCACCGCGCCCAGGGCCAAGGCCGCCGCTGAGGCCCCCGCCGTTTGCAACACTTGTCGTCGCGTCATTGTCGCCATGGGGTGTCTCCTTTATTTAGGAAGTAGGGGAGGTTTTGGCTGGCAATACCTTTTCCTAGACTTCCCGATGAAACAGCTACCAATAGCCTTATGAAAAAAAGAGAGGCCTACAACAGGCAAAAAGCCGTTATTGGGAAATGAATCCAAAGTCAAGCCGAAGTCTGACAAATAGAATACCGCGAGCGGGATGGATTGAGACATTATTTAGCCGGCGAGCTTGCTCGCCGTGGAGTGGATGCTGGCCGCGGCGAGCAAGCTCGCCGGCTAAATGAAAAGCCTCAATTTGCGCCGCGTGGAGTACTGCACGCGGGCAAGATTGATGTAGGACGGGTTTCCCAACGTTTCTCAACCCGTTCTGACGTGGGCTGCGTCCGAGCAAAAGACGGTTGGGAAACCCTACTACCTCAATTTCGGCCGCGTGCAGTATTATACCTCCTACGGCAGGGCCAAGTTCTTGAACTCGAACGGCACGGTCACTTCGCCGATCCGGCCCGGAGTGCGAAAAACCAGCTTCCAGTCCGCCGGCTTGCCTTCCGGAGGCCGGCCCCTGGCGGAAAACTCAAATTCCAGGACGGCCTGTTTCTCGCTGCGCTTCAATTCGCCAACGCGGGGAGCGAAGAGTACCTTGTTTTCGCCCTGTCCTTTTTCCAGGTGCATCGTGGTGGTGGTCCACCACGCCCGGAAACTCTCGAATTTCGGCCCGTCATACAACTTGTCGATTTGGACGGTCACGCCCCAGTACCTGACTTTCTGGGCGAGCGGTTGGAAAGTGATCTTGACCTCGTTCTCGGTGAAGGAGAACGGTTTGCCCTGGAGTTTATTTAAAGAGGCGAGTTCCTTGGTGACCATGTGAGCCGGGGCGATGACGCGGAGGTTTCCCTTGAGGGAAGTGATCCTGGCGGACGAGCGGTCGGGAGCTTGCAGGCGCGCCGCCTCTTCCAGGTCCAGGGCCAGGCGTCCGGCCACGGCAATGAGGTTGCCGCCGGTCGTCTTGGCCTTGAGGACTTTGCCGCCGGCGTCGGCAGCGTATTGGGCGGTCAGGGCCGCGATTTCCAAAAGCAGCGGCTGGAAGCGCGGTTCCCAGGCCATTTCCAGGTCGAGATTGCACAGATGGGTATCGGCCTCTTCATCACGGACGACGCCGAGGCGCTTGACCGCCAGGCGAAACAAACCGCTGTGGCAGGTGGGAACCGGCCGCCGCGGCCGGTCCACCAGGGCGATTTGGCTATCGGTTTCGTACAAGGAGATACCTGCCCCGGTTGCGGCGGCGATTTTTTCCAGAGCCGGCCAGAAGGAAACGCGCTCTAGATCCAGGTTCAGTTTGCCGGTCGTTTTATTGTGCCGGCGATCGACCACGCGGTTGCCGGTTTGTTGGTGGAGTTTCTCCAGAACATCCGCCAGAGCTAAATCTTTTCCAGTGAGCGAAAAGAGCCGGGGTTCCAGCTCCTTGGAAAAAAAATCCTGGCTGTTTCCTGGCGAAGCAAAAATCAGCGCCACGATGCCTGCGAATATCAAAGGCACTGTCTTGTGCATAGGATCTCCCGGCAGAAAGCTGTTGCGATTGTAAAGAAGACCGAAACGACCGCAAGCGAAGGGGCTCAATGGGCAAACGCGATGCCATACTACCGGCCCAGTTCAAAAAGCTCCCTGAGTACCAATTATACTGCACGCGGCCGAAATTGAGGCATTTCATTTAGCCGGCGAATTTGCTCGCCGCGGCCGGCATCCACTCCACGGCGAGCAAGCTCGCCGGCTAAATAATGTCTCAATCCATCCCGCTCGCGGGCGGCCGGAAATTTTAGCCGCCTGGTCATGCGGTGGTCAGGGTTGGTCAAATCATTCCCATACGGATTCCAAGCTCCAGGGTTGTTCCAATCACGGGCATGTGATCGCCAAGTCCAAATGGCCAAACCGCTAAACGATGGCGATCCTTTTGCCGTCACGTACCGGATGCAGTTTTCCAGCGGCCGGCAGCCGAGGGCCGAGGCCCCCTGCGTTTTGGCGATCCTCTCGGCGTGGGCGGTCGGGTCCGACCGGAACTCATCCTCCTCGGCGGCCGCGGCCGCTTCGTGCAGGGGCATTTCCATGTGCTGGAGATGAAACGGATGGCGCGGATCGTTCAGGGGCAAGTCAGAGGCGGGCCAGCTCAAGAAGTAGCCTCCCCTTGGTCTTCTCCATTCATTTGCCGCTGGATTCTTTCTACCAAGGAGGAGGAATCGTCCCGGAATTTTTCCTGATTATGCTGTACGGCGAGTTGGCAGGCTTCGGTGGCGAAAACAAGGGCTTTTTCCAGACATTGCAACCGGCGCCATAAGTCGGCTTGACGAAGGAGCGACAGAATCAACTCTGGAATATCCTGCAAGTGGCGGAAAATCTCCGCGGCCTGTAGTTGTTTCTCCAAGGCTTCGTTTAGTTTTCCTTGGGCCGCGAAGAGCAGCCCTTGATTGGCCTGGCAGCGCGCTGCTCCCCACAGGTCCTTATTCTGCAGGCAGGATGCTTCCTGTTGCCGGGAAAGGTCGAGCATTCGCGGGAGGTCGTCGCGACAGCGGACCAGGTTTTTTTCCTGAAGGAGATAGCGCCGCAGGAGGTACTTCACAACCTCGTCCCCGGCAGGACGCACGGTGGTATCCACCTCACAGGTCAGGTCGCTGAACTCAAAACAAACAGTGTCGCGGCTTTCCGTGGCAGTTTCCATGGTGTTACTCGTTAATAGACACGTAAAGAGGTTTGGGCCATCCATTCCCCTTCCAAGCTCAGGGAGAACACGTAACTTCCTGGTCTTGGCAAGGGGCAGCGAGACACTCTCATTAGATAATACACTATCTGTAGTCGGTCGGAGAAATGCAATTTGCTTCGCAGGCGGTAAATATCCTCTATCCCCTCCGCATATACCGTCACCTTTAACTCCGCTTGGATTTCCCCGAAGCCATCTGTTAATCCGCCAAAAACACAAAAAGGCCTGCATGTTGCCGGAAAACTGCTCACCGATAATCCCGTAAAAGTTCGGATCAAGGACACGTCTCGGGAAGTAGGTTCAACGACCACATCCTCGCAAATTGTAAGACCAAGGACAGTGGGTAATTCAATATTCATGATTCCTCACGGCAGCTCATTCAGCGTGTAATACGCCTCCGGATGCAGCACCGGCTCCCCCTCCTTGGATTGAATATCGTTGAGGTTCAGCTCGTACACCCGCCCGCGGCGCAACCCGGTCACCGTCAGCGACACGGTGCGGCGGTCGGCGCTCACCTGCGCGGCCGCGATCTTCTCGGCCTTGCGGTCCATTTCCGGGGAGCCATAAGTCGGCCAGTAGTTGTAGGTGAACGATTGCAGGCTGTAGCTTGCCGGCTTGTCGGCGGTCATGGCCAGCGGCTTGGTAAAAGTCAAATCGAAGCCGGTCTTGGTCAGCTTCATGGTGAGGATTTCGAAGGGCAACTCGCCGGTGTAGACGAGGCGTTCGAGGCCGTAGGGTTTGCCGCCGACGGAGCCCCAGCCGCGGTTGGTCTGGCCGGCATACAGGCTGCCGTCGAGCCCAAAGGCCAGGCGGTTGATGCCGCACTGGAAGCCGCCGCGGAAGGGGAAGCAGGCGCCCTGGTATTTGCCCTGCACCTTTTCCAGGGCCACGCGCAGGATGTTCGACTTGGTCTGGTCGCCGACGAAGCACTGGCCGGTAAACGGGCCGAACTTGCCGCCGGTCGAATCCCAGATCGGCTCGGCGGCGGATTGGCCCATCCGCCCGTAGGGGAACCAGATGCACGGCGGCACGAACGGCGGCAGGCCTTTCACGCCGGCCTTTCCCGCCTGGCCATCCATGAGCATGCCGTGCGGTTGTTTCTCGGCGATCGTCTTGGCGTAGGGCGACTGCGTGACCCAGCGCAGGCCCGCCTGATGGCCGTAAAACTCCCCCGGCTTGATGTGGTGCATCTTGTTGGTCGCCACCCATTCCCCCTGGTTGTCGCAGTAGAACAGGTCGCCGTCGGGACTGAAGTTGATGCCGTTGGGCGAGCGCAGGCCGGTGGCCCAGGGAATCAACTTGCCCTTGGAGGTGATCTTGACGCACCAGCCGCGCCACGGGCCGCGCGATTGATGGCCGCCGCCGAAACCGACGTTGAGGGTGACGAAGAAATTGCCGGCTTTGTCCCGCGCCGGACCGAAGGCGAACTCGTGGTAATCGCCCGACACGGCCCACTTGTCGCAGATGGTCTTGTACTCGTCGGCCACGTCGTCGCCGTCCTTATCGATGAGCTTGGTCAGCTCGGGTCTTTGCACCACGAAAACATCCTTGCCATCGACATGCAACCCCAGCGCTTCGTGCAAACCGCTGGCGAAGAGTTTGTATTTGACCTTGGCGGGGTCGTCGGCGTCGGGGTTGGAGATGAGCCAGACCTCGCCGCGGCGGGTGCAGGCCAGCAGCTTGCCGTCCGGCCGAAAGCCCAGGCCGCCCACTTCCAGGACGATATCGTTGATGGGCAAGGTCACGATGCGGTAATGCTTGGCTTCGGCCGCGAGCAGGCTCGCTTTGCCGCTGGCGCTGGCGCCGGGAAAATCCTTGACCAGCCGGCGCGGGAACCTGGCTTCCAGGAAATCAGGAAACTCAGGCAGGAGGTAGACGGCAAAATCACCGCCGATGTTGCCGACCCGAACCAAAAGTTGGTTCTTGCCGGCCTTGAGCTTCAAGTCCGCCTGATCTTGATCCGGGGCGGCGGGCCGGACCGCGTTGTTGGCGAACACTTTTTGCCTGTTCAGCCAGATGGCCAAGGAGTCGTCGCTGCCCAGGGATACCGGCAGCGTCATCGCCTTGGGCGCGGTGAATTCGTGAAAAAGATAAACAAACGAGTGATTGTTGGGTTTGAAGAGAGCCAGGTTGTTGATCTTGCCAACTTGGAAATTGGGGAACCCCTTCCAGGCGACCATCTTGCCGCCCTTGCCGGGGTAGGTTTTTTTCAGGTCGATTTCCTTCTCCGGCGGGTAAACCTTGTCGAAAGCGCCTTGGTTGGGATTATCGAACGGCCCGATCCAGTGCCAGGCGCCTTCGAGCGTGGGCAGCCCGCTGGCCTTGAGGCTGGCGAGAATGGTTTCCCCGCGGGTGGTTTTCTTGAGGTATTTGAGTTCCGGTTCACCGGCCCGCAAGGATTGGCTTGAGTAAACCAAACAAGCTAGTGCCAGAAGGGAGCGCGCAGGAGGTTTCATTGCCAGATCCTTGTGATACCCTAGGCGTCGAAGATTGCGTCGGCAGATATTATCGGGATTTTTTCCACTTTGGCCTGTGCGATGAGCATGCGGTCGAAGGGATGCCGATAATCCCAGGGGAGAGTTCCAACGTTTTCCTAAACAAGCCGGGCAGCGCCTCAAGCGGCGCGGCGCCGGGGTATTGCCGGCTGATGCTTCCAGCGGCGATGGAGCCAGAAATACTGGTCGGGGTATCGCCGCACCAGCCGTTCCAGGGCGGTGGTGAAGCGCTGAGTAATCGCACGGACCGCATCGGGCCGGCCGGCGTAGTCCTCGGGGGCGATGATGTCCTCGACCAGGGCGTGATAAAAGCAGGGCTCGGCCACGCGGGCGGCGCCGGCCACCAGGATCAGGGCACGGTGTTCCAACGCCAACAGGGCGATGGCCTTGTGCGTGGAGGCGGGCCGGCCGAAAAAACTCACAAACGGACCACGCGGCCCGGCATCCTGGTCGGCCAACGTTCCCACCAGCCCACCTTGACTCAACACTTCTTCAATCCGCCCCATTTCCCCTTTCTTGGTCAGAATCTTTTGCCGTCGCTGTTCGCGAAAACTCCGCAAGAACTGGTCGATATACGGGTTGTCGATCGGCCGGGCGATGGAGGCAATCCGGAATCCCAACGCGCCAATCAAATAGCCGGCCATCTCCCAGTTGCCGAAATGGCCGGTCAACAACAATACCGGACGACCGGACAACAGGGCCCGGTAGACGCGGGGCATATCCTCCGGATTGGCATAATTGATAAAGGTCCGCCAGTTGGTGGGGTGGATCAGGCGGGGCAGGTGCATCATTTCCACTGCCAGGCGGCAGAAATGGCGATACACCGCCTTTACCCGCGCGTGCAATTCCGCCTCGGAACATTGGCCGGGAAAAGCTTGCCGGAGATTGTCCAGGGCGACCTCGCGATGCCGGCGATTCACACGGTACACAATCCGGGCCAGAAAGTCCGCCACGTCAAGGGCCAGGCGAAAGGGCAGAGCCTGCAACACGCAAACCAGAATCCGCACGACAAGATAAACGCCATAGTCGGCGACGGCGGAGCGCGGTTGGGACATGGCCAGTCCTCCGTGACCACTGGGAGGGGAGAGTAAAGCGCGGGCCGAGAGGGAGCTATTCGATTCCCCGCTGGATCAAGCCCCCGTTGGGTAGCCTTGACCGATCAAATATGCCCGCAACTCCTCCCAGGTGCCGTCGAGTTGTGTGTCGAGACCGAAAGTTTGCAGCTGGTTTGCCCAGGTGTGCAAGGCTTCGGCAAGCGCTTCGGATCGGCCGACCTCGAATCCTTCATCGGGGCTTCCCCGTTTTCGAGCCGCGGTTTCCTTCGCTTGTTTGGCTTCCTCCATCAACAACCGAAGGGTGTCCTCGATACAAGAGATGGCGGGATTCATGGTCCACCTGCTGCCTTTCTCTGGGCGAGTTCCTCACAGATCTCTGCCTGTTGAGTAAAGTTATCAATTTCCTTTTGCAGGTGCCGGGTACGTCCCACATCCGCTCGAGCTTGGATTACCGGATCATCACTGACTTTGCCGTAACCGATTCGGTTGGTGATCTTGTCCTGGTGCTCTGCGGCGCGCTGGCGCAACCTCCTGGCCTCGCCCAGCAACTCGTTGGGCGTCTTGCCAAGTCGTTGACGCAAGAACCCGGAATGGCGACCGCCCGCCTCGGCAACTTGCAGCGGGGTCTGCATGGCAACGATCCTTCCTCCGTGTTAGCAAAAAAGCCCCCAGAGGCCCTCCGATAATTTCCGCCAGGATTATATCAGGTCGAAACCTTCCAAAAAAGCAAAACTCCCGTTTCGCAATCTTCCCAATTGTTCGGAATGTCCAAACCCAAGTGACGGACGATTCACGCCCGGCTTGATTTTTTCCCATTCCTTTGTATAGCTCCGTCGTTTGCGGATCGAGGAAGGGGACCAACATGGAATGGCTGGATAAGCGAGACAAAGTCTGTGTCATCGGCGCCGGCAGCTCCGGCCTGGCGGCGGCCAAGAATCTGGCCTGCCAGGGGTTCGCGGTGGACATTCTGGAACGCCAAGACGACCTGGGCGGCAACTGGAATTACCAGAAACCCCATTCCCGCGTCTACCGCTCGACCCATACCATCAGCTCGAAGCGGGGCATGGAATACGTGGATTATCCCATGCCGCGCCATTTCCCCGACTATCCCCATCATTCCCAGATTCTGCAATACCTGCGCTCGTACGCGGCCCACTTCGGCCTGGAAAAACTCATCCACTATCGCACCGGCGTCCAGCGCGTTGAACCGGTCCAGGACTCTCAGTGTAGTCGTCACGCTCCGCGTGACGAAGCTCCTCACGCGGAGCGTGAGGACTACACTCCAGCCCGCTACTGGGATGTGTTGACCACCACCGGCGAGCGGCGGCGGTACGGCGTGCTCGTGATCGCCAACGGCCACAACTGGTCGCCCAAGTGGCCGGAATATCCCGGCCGGTTCAGCGGCCAGGTCCTGCATTCGGCCCAGTACAAAACGCCCAATGTCATGGCCGGCCAGCGCGTGTTGGTGGTGGGCGGCGGCAACTCAGGCTGCGACCTTGCCGTCGAGGCGGGCCTGCACGCCGCCCGCGCCTGGCATAGCACGCGGCGCGGCTATTATTACGTGCCCAAGTTCATGTTCGGCCGGCCCACCGACATGGTCATGGACAAGCTGCTGCACTTCCGCCTGCCGCTCTTTCTGCGGCGAGCCCTCGGCCGGCTCATGCTGTGGTTCACCGTGGGCTCCCTGAAAAAATACGGCTTGCCGGCCCCGGACCACAAACTGTTGGAGACGCACCCCATTGTCAACAGCCTGCTCCTGTACCATCTCCGCCACGGCACCGTTCTGCCGAAACCGGAAATCGATCACTTCGAAGGCCAGGTGGTCCATTTCACCGACGGCACCTCGGAAGAAGTGGACCTGATCCTGTTCGCCACCGGCTACAACCTTGATTTCCCCTTTCTGGACCGGGAACACCTCAACTGGCAGGACGGCCGGCCGCGGCTGTACAAGAATGTTTTCCATCCGGTTCATGACAATCTTTTTGTCCTCGGCTTGATTCAGCCGGACAGCGGCCAGTTCGGCCTGGTGGATTGGCAAGCGCGAGCGGTGACGGCGTTTCTCGAAGCTCGCCGCCAAGGGACCCCGGCCGCCGAACACTTCCGCCGCGCCAAACGGAAGGTCGAGGAAAACCTGAGCGCCGGTATCCAGTACAAGAATTCCACGCGCCATTATTTGGAAGTGGAGCACTTCAGTTATCGCGAAGGCTTGCAAGAGTTGGTGCGGCAATTTACCACGTCCCAAGCCCGGGCCGCGTAAAGGGATTTCAGATTTGCGATTTGAGATTTCAGATTTCTCATGCCCCTTCTTACTTACTTTATTAAGATGGCTGCGCGGCCAAAGAGAATGTGGCGGCCGGTTTCCAACCGGCCGGTACGGCAAGTTGAAAACTTGCCGTCACATTGACCGCGCAGGGGTGGTTAATAACCAGCCGAATCGCCGTGTACGGACCCGTACGCACGGTGGTGGGACAGGGAAAGCTCGCGAGATCAATTGGCCAATTTCATTTATTTAGCCGGGTTGAGTATTGCAATCCCAATTCCGCCAATTCGCCATATTGCACATTTTCCAAAGTAAGGCAAACCTGAAAATTAGGACGAAGTTTGCCGATAATTCCTATTAGACAAACTCTGCCGTTTTTTCCGGCCAACGGGTATTTCATGGACAAAGTCGGATTATGGCTGTTTCTCAGCACCCTGTGGATCGTGCAG
>CAZFGM010000102.1:0-14970 GCA_964518515.1 uncultured Alcaligenaceae bacterium
GCTTGCCTGCTGCACCAGCTGCGGCACGCTGTCCAGGCCCATGATGAACATGAGGACGTAGCGAAAGATGGCGAAGATGTCGCCCGGGGCAGCGCCCAGATGGCACGACCGCGCCAGGGCCGCCACCATCAGGCCGAGGATGAACAGCTCCATCAAGCCAAAGTTGAGGGCCTCCCAGTCCGAGAGCTTGACACGCCAGCCCGCCACGCGCTGATAATGGTCGCGGATTTCCGCCGGCTTGCCCTGGTGAATGACCGCGACCTCGCGTTCCAGCTCGTCGTGCAGGCGGCGATTGCACAGGAAGGTTTTCCGGCCGTACAGCTTGTTGAGCATATAAGCCGGCGCCAGCAAAACCACGCATAACGGGACCAGGAGCCAGTCGTACCAGGCCAGGAGGACCAGGGCGCCGATCACCGAGTAAAGGGCGCGGACCAGGGCCGGCACGTCGCGCTCGAAGAACTCGACGAACACGCGCGACAGCGTCGACCGCGCCGCCACGGCGCTGACCGCCACCTGCCGGTCGCGCTGGCGGATCACCAGGCCCGACGCGAGATCGGTATAAATGCCGGTGAACGTCCGCGTGTCGTACATCCGCCGCAGCGTACCGACGGCGAGGTGGCCCAGGTGCTGGGCCACGAACAGGGCCAGGCCGAGGTACGATCCCAGGAGCAAATCGTTGATGGCCAGGCCCAGCACCAGCGGCTGGAGCAGGCGCAGGATGTTTTCCAGGTTGAACAGGGCATAGGTCAGGAGAATGCGGCCCCGATAGGCGCGGAACAGCGTTTGCAGGGTCCAGGGGGATTTTCCCTCGCTTGGCGAGGTTGGGGCGACGGGAGACAGCGGGAAAACAGTTGCGGAGTTGGTCATGGCAAACCATACCTTGGTGGAATGAGGCATTATCGTTAGCTGCGGTTTCGGGGTTACGCGAAACCGCCGAGCGAGCTTTTCTTACGCAGACGGACGATCCTGGTTTCAACTGAACGCCACCAGGCCAATCTCGGCCAGGTCGCGGCAGAAAGCGGCCAGCTCCGCGCGATTGGCCTGGCGACTCCGGGCGGCCCAGGCGGCCAGCGTGGTAGCGCCAATCTCCTCCAGCTCGCGCACCAGGGCCTGGCCGGACGGTTCCAGGATCGCCGTGGTAATGGCCGGGCCGATCGGAAAGAACAAGACGTCGGCGGGCGGGTTGGCGGCGGCATCGAGCAAGGCCCGCGTGCGAAACCGGGCCCACACGCGAATGGGATTCAGATGAATCCGCAGGCGCGGGTTGAGGTCCAGGTCGCCGGCCAGTTTGCCGGCCACGCTGCGCAGCTCTTGAAAATGGACATGCTGGCGGCGCCGGCTCTTGCCCGCGGCTTCCACCGCGAAACGGGCACGCTGGCAGGTCACGTAATCCTTCTGCTGGGGCTTCAGCTTGTGCTTGCGCTTGAGCCAGCGCAGCAGGCGCTCGCAATCCTCGGACGGCGAAGTGAATGCCTTCATGGGCATATCCAGCACGTAGGCCTGAACCAACTTGTCGAAGTTGGCGAACGCGCCGGCGACGAAGGCGAGGTGTTTCAGCAGAAGCTGAAGGCGTTTATCCAGGTTGCCGTCCACGAACATCTTGACCTCGTCGGGCGAGGAGCCGGCGGCCAGGACGCCGAAGACGGCTTCTTCCCGGGCGGTGGCCAGGGCCTTGGCCCAGCGGGTCAGTGCCGCGTGGTAGCCGGCCGATTTGGGCATGGGCTTTTTCATGACTGAGCCTCCACCTGTTCGGCAATCTTGCGGGCCTGGCGCACTTCCTGCCGCCAGCCGTCGGGGGTGGGATGGTTGTCGTCGCGCTCGATGTACACGGCATCGATCTTGCCGCGGCCCAGGGCGAGGGCCCGGCGATACAGCTTCCAGACCGCGTCGGGCACAGGCTCGGAATGGCTGTCGATGTACATGCCGGTGCGTTTGTCGAAGAAGCCGCCGGCCAGGTGAATCTGCAGGCGGCGGGCGGCGGGCATCACGGCGCGGAGGAATTCGTCGGCGTCGTAGCCGTGGTTGTGGGCGTTGGCGTAGACGTTGGTCACGTCCAGAAGCCAGCCGCAGCCGGTTTGTTCCAGGAGCCGGGCCAAAAATTCCGCCTCGCTCATGGTGCCCTGGAACTTGAACATGTAGGCGATGTTCTCGACGAAGAAAGGCAGATCGCGGAGGCGTTTCTGGATCTTGTCCACGTTGCGGCAGGTGGCGTCGAGGGCGGCCGGCGTGTACGGCGGCGGCGCGAAATGGCCCATGCCCACCCCGCCTTCCCGATCGCGGGTGAAGCCCAGGTGATCGCTGATGGCCGACGCCCCGTTCTCCAGGGCGATGGCCCGGAGGTCTTCCAGATAATCCTTGGCCGGCGCCTCGGGACTGGCCAGCGATAATTCCAAAGCGTGGACGCTGACGTAAGCAAAGTCCTGATCGCCGAGAAAGCGCTCGACGCGCAGCGGCTCGAGGGCGTGTTCCAGGGTGATTTCAGCGGCGTTCAGAGCCGGCTCGTCCAGGATGCGGCGATTTTCCGGGCGGATGCCGTAACCAATGGCAGGCAACATGGATCACTCCTTGGTTGAATTCTTGCAAGGAAAAAGCGGGACACATAGCAGGCAAGGCGAGGGTCGAGGCCCGGAAGCCCAGGGACGGCCGTCCCTGGGCTTTGGGCCTTGTGTCTGCTACGACAACTTAGCAGCGGCAGCTGCGGCACGAACGGCAGCTGCGGCACGAACGGCAGCTGCGGCAACCGCGGCAGCTACGGCAGCAACGGCAACACTGCAGGCCCTTCTGCCCGGCGCTGGTGCGCAGGGCGGTCAGTTCCCGGACGGTCTTCTCTCCCGGGATTTTCTGGGTTTGTGCGGACATGAACAATCTCCTTAGTGATGGCTGGATTTCTTCCGGGTCCCCCCCGAAAGCTTTCCGGGCCGGACTGGGGGAGAACCGTAAAAGCTTCGTTCTCCCTACAAGGGATGAATTGCCATTGAAAGAAATCATCGGCCAGGAGATGTGATTTTTCCTGCGCTACCTAACGCGACCGCCGAATCCGACCGGCCCTTACTGCTCCGGCGGTGACATAGGTTTTACTTGCAGGGCCTGTTCGCACCAGGCGGCGGCGGCCAGCAGGTCCGCCTCGGCATAATTCCGGCCGACCAGCTGAATGGCCAGCGGCAGGCCGTCCACGAAATGGCCGGTGGGAAGGGAAACGGTGGGCAGGCCGGTATAACTCCAGGGGGAATTGAAGGCCGGGTCGCCGGTGGTTTTGACATCGGGGGCGGGGCCGGTGGTTGCCGGGGTAAGAAGGGCGTCGATTTCGTCGGATTCCCAGTTCATTTCCGCGCTGAGGCGGGCTTGATGCTCCTTGCAGCGGGAATATTCCGGGGCGGGACAGGCCAGCCCTTCTTCCAGCAGGCCGCGAATTTTCGGCTGGTAATCGTCGGCATGACGGCGCAAGCGTCCTTCATGAAAATGAGCCGCTTCGACCGCCATGACGACGCGGTGCCGGCTCAGGACTTCGGAAAAGGAAGCAGGTAAGCCGCGCTCCACCACCTGGGCCCCTTTTTTGCCAAGAACTTCACAAACCTCGTCCATCATGGTGCGGATCGACGGCTCGGCCAAATCTTCAAACAATCCTCGCAAGCGGCCCAGCTCGGGGGGAGGCGGCAAGGAACGGACGGCGGCGACATAATTACTCGTCGAGGTCGAAGGGAGATCGGCATTATGGGTTTTCATTCCTTGAAGCAGCAGGGCCAGATCCAGGACGCATCGTGCCATGGGTCCCGGATGATCCATGGAGGGAGCCAAGGGCATGATGCCGTCCAGACACAAGAGTCCATAGGTTGGTTTGCAGGCGGCGATGCCGCAGTAGGAGGCGGGCCGGGTCAGCGAGCCGCCGGTTTGCGAGCCAAGCGCCCCCAGGCACATGCCGCAGGCCAGGGCCACGGCCGAGCCGCTGCTCGAGCCGCCGGGCGTGCGGTCGGGGTTCCAGGGATTGCGCGTCGGCGGCGGATCGAAGCTGGCGTACTGCGTCGTCACGGTTTTGCCGAGAAACACCGCGCCGGCGGCCCGCAGATTGGCGACCACGGGCGCATCCTGGCGGGCAATGCTGTTGGCCCACAACTTCGACCCCGCCGCCGTCGGCCAGTCGAACACGTCGAAGATGTCTTTGACCCCCATCGGGATACCGTGCAAGGGACCGCGATACTGGCCGCGGCCAAGCTCCTCGGTCAAGCGGGCCGCGTCTTCCCGCGCCCGCGCGCGATCGACAAAAACCCAGGCGTGCACCTTGCTTTCCCAGCGGTCGATGCGGGCCAGGCACTGGTCGAGCAAATCCTGGGGCGTGATCTTCCCCTGCCGAACAGCTTCAGCGGCGGCGTGAATGGTGTGGTACATGGCTTGGTTATCCGTAATCATGAGTTTGACCTCAATGTACGGTCCAGAGCTGGTATTGGTCAGGGCGGTCAGGTGATCCAGGGCAAAAAGAAAAGTCGGCAAACCATCTGCAGGGCTCGTCGGCCGACCCGAACGCAACCCCCACTCAATGACCTTGCGAAGGAAGCATTCCATGAATTCGGGCCTTTCGTGGCATTGCCAACTAATTACCCAATAATTACAATGTAGTTATGAAGCAACTTCGTTTTTCCTGGGACCCTGTAAAGGCCAAGATCAACGAACAGAAGCACGGAGTATCCTTCGAGGAGGCCCAGACGATCTTTTACGATGACGCCACGATGCCGACCATTCCGACGACGAAGATCGGTTTATCCTCCCGGGCGCCAAGTTTCGTGTCCTGGTTGTCTGCCACTGCATACAGATCGGACGACGCGGAGATTCCGCTTATCTCGGCTCGTAAGGCGACAAAAAGCGAGCGGAAACAATACGAGGAGTTATTGCCATGAGGAAAGAATACGATTTCAGCAAATCAAAGAAGAACCCATACAGTCGAATGCTCAAGAAGCAGATTACCATTCGCCTCGAGGCCCAGACCATTGCGTATTTCAAGAAACTGGCAGCAGAGTCGGGAATTCCTTATCAAAACTTGATCAACATGTACTTGCGCGACTGTGTTCATGCCCACAAGAAGCCCGCTCTGCGGTGGGCGTAGGCAATGGCGGCATAGTCGGCGAGCATCTCCGAAAACCTAGAGGGGAGAAACGGATGAGCACAGTACGAGTTGTGGTCGGCACCCGCAAGGGCGCCTTCGTCCTCACTGCCGACGGCAAGCGCCAGCGGTGGAATGTCAGCGGGCCTCACTTTGGGGGCTGGGAAATCTACCATCTGAAGGGCTCGCCGGTTGACTTGAACCGGATCTATGCGTCGCAGACCAGCGGCTGGTTCGGGCAGATCATCCAACGCTCGGACGACGGCGGCAAAACCTGGCATCAACCGGGAACACCGCCCGGCGAGCCGACCACGACTCCCGACGGCATGCCCAAGGGCGAGAGCAACAAGTTCGTCTACGACACCAGTCCGCAAACCGGCAAGCCGCTCACGACGCACCAATGGTACGACGGCACGCAACACCCCTGGGAGTTCAAGCGCGTGTGGCATCTGGAACCGTCGCTGAGCGATCCTGATGTCGTTTACGCCGGGGTGGAAGACGCCGCCCTGTTCCGCTCAACCGATGGCGGAAAGACCTGGCAAGAACTGGCCGGCCTGCGCGATCAGCAAGGCGCCAAATGGGCCCCCGGCGCCGGCGGGATGGGCCTGCACACGATCCTTTTCGATCCAAGCAATCCCCAGCGCATCTTCATCGCCATCTCGGCCGCGGGCGTGTTCCGCACCGACGACGCGGGCAAGACCTGGAAGCCGATCAACGGCGGCCTCAAGTCCCAGTACCTCCCCGACCCGAATGCCGAGGTCGGCTTCTGCGTGCACCGCATCGCCATGCACCGGTCGCGCCCCAACGTGCTCTTCATGCAGCTTCACTGGGACGTCAATCGCTCGGACGACGCCGGCGAGTCCTGGCACGAAGTCAGCGGCAACTTGCCGACCGACTTCGGCTTCCCGATCGAAGTGCACGCGCACGAGCCGGACACCGTTTACGTCGTGCCGATCAAGAGCGACTCGGAGCACTATGTGACCGAGGGCAAGCTGCGTGTCTACCGCAGCCGCACCGGCGGCAACGAGTGGCAGGCGCTGACGAAGGGCCTGCCGCAAGAGAATTGCTACGTCAACGTGCTGCGTGACGCGATGGCCGTCGATTCGCTCGATAAGTGCGGCGTCTATTTCGGCACCACCGGCGGGCAGGTTTACGCCTCGGCCGACAGCGGCGACAGCTGGTCGCCCATCGTCTCGCATCTGCCGGCGGTGTTTTCGGTCGAGGTGCAGACGCTGACGTGATGCTGGAAATAGGAAGCATCGAGACCTTCGGTCGAGCCGCGTGGCAGAGGTTCATGCGCTACGCCGTTAGGCTGTTTGCCGGCGCGTAGTTTTACCGCGGCGCATGGTGGCGATATGGCGACAGTCGACAACTTCAAATGCCCCTTCTTGGTACACACAGATGAGGTTTCCCGCTGGTGGAACCATTAGTTCATTGGCTGAACCGACCTGAATGTCTTTGCCGTCTACTCGTAAGAAAATCGGCCATTGGATCGTCGCCAATTGCCGTCGCAGTTCATCCATTGTCATAAACTGCCTCGCACGGTCGAAACAGCGGGCTGACCTTTGAGCAGGCGCGCAGGCGCCGGGCCGTTCTCCCAATAAAGTCTACTTCAGGCACGTCAATGAGTCCAGAACTTTGAAAATTCTCAATCTCATTCCGAATATACAGAACAAGGAATCAAAGGAGGAATCGCCATGCCAAGTCCGCCGAAGTATGTGCTACAGGGCTCTTTCAACGTGCCTCCCGATGAGTGGGCGGCTGCGAAGGAAGAGATTCGTCGCGTGCTTATTGAGAAGGCCAGCAAGCGTGCGATGATTCCTTACTCGGAGTTGGTTGGCCTGGTACATTCCGTCAACTTCAACGCCTATGACCAACGGCTGTTTGCCATTCTCGGCCAAATCGCAGTAGAGGAGCATGAAGAAGGGCGTCCTTTGCTTTCGGTTCTCGTCGTGCACAAGACCGGGGACATGCAACCTGGCGAGGGGTTTTTTGCACTTGCCGAATCCTTGGGCCGGGATACTTCGGACATTCTCAAGGCCTGGATCGCGGAAGTTCAGAAGGTGTATCAGCACGGGAACAAACCAACTCCGGCTTCTCGTTGAAGTTATCCGTTAGTCTTGGCTCAAGCGCGGCTGAGGTCCAGACAGTAATGATCCGCGTCCTCCTCCCCTATCATCTGCGAACGCTGGCGCACGTCGGCGCCGAAGTGAAGCTCGACATCGAAGGCACGGTCACGCAGCGCTCGGTCCTCGACGCGCTCGAGGCCCGCTACCCGATGCTGCGCGGGACGATCCGCGACCACGTCACTGGGCAGCGCCGGCCGATGTTGCGCTTCTTCGCCTGCGAGCAGGATCTGTCCCACGAGCCGCCGGACGCCCCCCTGCCCGACGCCGTAGCGTCGGGGGCGGAGCCATTTTTCATCGTGGGGGCTATTGCGGGCGGGTAGGTTGGCTCTAGTCGCGCGAGCCCCGCTGTTGTGGCACGGTCCCGTCCGTGCAACCCGTGCCACCCCGCGGATGTCGTTTGGGTACAAATCGCATATCCTGTCACAAGCTACCTTGTCCTTCGGCCAGCACAACCAACCAGCGTGCGGCCGGCATTTTCAAGGGAGAGACGTCATGGGTCAGCCGGTTGTGCACTTCGAGATCGGCTGCCGCAACAGCCCGAAAACGCAAGAGTTCTACGGCAAGCTCTTCGACTGGAAAATCACGCAGCACCGTCCGGCGGCCATGATCGACACCGGCGCCGGCAGCGGCATCAACGGCCACATCACCGCCCTGGGGCACGAGCCGCATCAGTATGTGACCTTCAATGTCCAGGTCGATAACCTGCAAGCCACGCTGGACAAGGCGGGGAAGCTGTCCCGGAAGAAACGTAGCTTTCTTCCTCAACTCTGGGTATTGGCCAAATGACGACCGCACCAGCCGATGACGAGCAGTTTGCGGCCTTCGTCGCGGTGCCAGTGGATCGAGATGCAGGTGTCGGCGCTTTTGGCGCCCAGCGTGACGTGATGCTCGAACCTCAGGGATTGGCCTTCGTAGGCAAAAGTGTACTCGTGGCCGAACTTGCCTCGGGCCGTGGGCGAGATGTTTTCCTTGTAATCGAAGCCCTTGGTTTTGAGGGCCTGATGCCAGCCGGCGCCAATGCGGCCCTGTTGCTGCCAAAGCCGCGTGAGTTCGTCGAGCGCTGCAAACAAGGCGTAGACCTTTTCGGGCCATTGGTAAGGAGAAGCGGCGGCGGCTTCCAGCGCCGAGGGGAGAAAAAGCAGCGTGGCGGCAAAGTCGTTCTGAGCCTGCCGCAGCGCGTGAAGAACCGAAGCCAGGTTCGGTGGAGCGGGACGGGCCGGCTCGCCGGCGGCCGACGGTTTCGCGGCGGGCTGGCGGTAGGCCGTCGCCAGGGCGACGCGATAGGACTCGAGTTCGCCGGTCAATTCGCCGACCTGGGCGCGGGCCTCGTCGCGTTCCTGTTTGACCAGTTTGTTCTCGTCCCAGGCACGTTCCAGCTCTTGCAAAATGGCGTGGACTTCGTCGGCGGATTTCGAGTTGGCCACCAGGTGCTGGAAGCGGGCCTGTTTTTCCTGATCGAGGAAATCGCGCACCAGCCGCGCCGTGGGGGCGTTGGAAAAGCGGAAGCCGGATACCCCCACCAGCATGCGGAACAGGTGTTGGCCGAGGGGTTGCTTGTTGTCGGCATGCCAGCGAATCGAGTCGGCCAGGTAGAGCGGATGCTCGTCGGGTTTGGCGGCCCGGTGAAAGCCGGGCCAGTAGACCCGCACCGCGCCGAGGTAGCAGGATAATTCCTTGCGGCCGAGACAATCGGTCAGGGCGAAGCCGGCCTGGTGGTCGCGCAGGGTCGCCACCATGGCGTGCCCGAGCAACCCGCGTTGCAGCTCGGCCGGATCGAGCAGGTAATCGTGCGTGCTTTGCTCCGCCGAGATCAGCACGATCGGCAGCCAGCGGTCCGCGGCGCACAGGGCGTCCTCGACGAAGAAGGGGATCGCTTCCCGGTCCAATTCGCGGGGCCGCAAGGGAATGGGCGTTTTGCCGACAAAGCAAGAAAAACCGGTGAGAATGCGGTCGATGAGCGCCGGGCGCTCGACCGCGTAGGTGAGCGGCTTGACGATCGGCTGCGTCGAGAGGATGCGGACGGCGAGGGAGACTTCCAAGCGTTTGCCGTTGCGGGCCAGGTTCAGGGCGATTACCCAGCGCAGGCCTTCGTCGAGGCGGTCGGGATAACTCCAATCGAGGGAGATAAGCTCGCAGACGCCGGTTTGCTCGCGGGTGCCTTTCAGGGCGTGTTTGGGCCGGGGCGCGGTGGCAATGCCGTCGTGGGTAACCGTGCACGGCGCCTGCCAGTCCTGGCGATACAATTCTTCCACCCACTGCGCGGCCAAAGCCCAGAGCCGCTCCAGCCCCTGGGCGGGACTCTCGGCGGCCGCCACGGCGACGTCAAAAACGCAAGCGTATACGGTGCGCATGCAAGTAATAAAGTTAGGGGTTACTCAGCAAAAACTTCCCGGACTGGCAGCTGAAATCTCGGAATAATGTCCTCGGCCGTGAGGATATCTTCGATCGTATACACGCGGGGTTCCTGACCGGGCCGGTAGGCGGTCACGGTCTTGGTTTTGGGATCGGCCACCCAGACGAGTTGGACCCCGGCGCGGAGATAATCCTGGACCTTGGCTTCGATTTCCGCCGTGGTGTCGTTTTTGCTTTTCACTTCACCGATCAGCTCGGGAATGGTTTCCAGGTACCCCTCGCGGGAAATCTTCAAGGGCAAGGACTTGTTAGTTATGAAAGCCGCGTCCGCTCCTACCAGGCGATCCGGATTCCGCCACAGGATAATGCCGACCTCTCCACAGCGGGACTTGCCATGTCCTTTTTTTTCTCCCTGATAGAGAAAAGCGCCGGCGAATTTGTTTTCCACGGAACCATGGAGGTCGGCTGCGGGGGGCATGGGGATGAGCCTTCCGTTATTGAGTTCGTAAAGGACGGGACCGGAGGGCAGTTCCGCGGGCAGTGCGGCCACGTCGGCGATGGTGAACAGGCGCTCCTTTGTGATTTTGCCATCCTCTGGCGGGGAATCAACGACGGCTTGGGAAATGTTCATGGCAACCTCCTCCCTCAGTTTATCGTTTTCCCCAAGGGTTCGGCCAGGCGTTTCAGCGAAGCCAGCAATTTCTCGAAGCCGGCAAAATCCAGCGACTGGGCGCCGTCCGACTGGGCGTGATCCGGGTCGGGATGCACCTCGATGAGCAGGCCGTCGGCGCCGGCGGCTAGCGCTGCCAGGGCCATGGCCGGCACGTAGTCGCGCTTGCCCGTGCCGTGGCTCGGATCGACCAGGATCGGCAGGTGTGACAATTTCTTGACCGGCGGAATCACCGACAGGTCGAGCGTGTTACGGCTGTGATCGGAGAAGGTGCGGACGCCGCGCTCGCACAAGATGACGTGGTAATTGCCGCCGGCCATGACGTACTCGGCGGCCATAAGCCATTCTTCGAGAGTGGCCGCCATGCCGCGTTTGAGGAGGATCGGCTTTTTCATCTTGGCCACGCATTTGAGCAGGCTGAAGTTCTGCATGTTGCGCGTGCCGATCTGAATGATGTCGGCGGCGTCCTCGACGGCCGCGGCGTTGTCGGTGTCCATGAGCTCGGTGACGACGCCGATGCCGGTCTTGTGCCGGGCTTTTTTGAGAATCTCCAGGCCCTCGCGGCCCATGCCCTGGAATGAATACGGACTGGAGCGCGGCTTGAAAGCGCCGGCCCGCATCAGCTTCACGCCGCGCGCGCGCAAATATTCCGCCGTGCGCAGGACCATCGTTTCGTTTTCGACCGAGCAGGGGCCGGCGATCATGGTAAACGTGCCCGGGCCGATGACCGTCTGCGCCAGCTTGACATAGGTATCCGCCGCGTGCATTTCTCGGCTGGCCAGCTTGTACGGCTTGGTGACGCGCAAGAGTTCCATGACGCCGGGCAGCACTTCCAGCGTGCGCGAATCGACGGCGCCAATGTTGCCCGTAATGCCGATTGCCGTCCGCGTCGCCCCCGGCATGGGGTGCGGCGTCAGCTTCATTTCCCGGATCGCCTGCAAGACCTGGTCGATCTGTTCCGGCGTGGCGTGACTGTGCATGACCACGAGCATGGCTGGCCCTCGCCTGCATATTCGAATGCCTTTACCTTACCACGCCTCCAGGGGATTGACTACCTGAAGCTTTTGCATTCGGGCAAACACGGCGGCTACCAACTATACTTGGCGCGGTCAGATTTGAGACTTTTCTCGGCTCGCCTCAGTCCAGACCGCGCGGAGCATTTCAGGAAACTCTTGGATCTTTTTCCTTGCCGGCCGCTTTTACTCCGGGATAGAATAATGCCTGTCAACCCCAGTCCTTTCGAGGAATGCGTCCATGTCCGCCGCGACCCAATTCACCTGTCCCCAGTGCCAAAGGGTTTTGCGCACCGCCAGTGCGGTGGATGCAGGCCAGAAAATCCGTTGCCCAGCTTGCCAGGCGGTCTTCGATCCTCCGGTTGCCGATGCCATTCCCACCGGCCCCGATTACCCGGCGGTTTCCACGCCAATTCCTTCCAGCGCCTGGAAAGAAGAAAGCAGCCCGCGGGAAGACGGCCGGCGGCGTCCGCCCCCTGGGTCCCCGTCCGATCGCGGACCGGGGCCGCGAAGCCAACCCCGCCCGCCTCAAGCCCGCGGCAATAAAAAGCTGGCCCTAACCCTCATCCTTGGCGGCACCGGCCTTCTTCTCGCCGTCGTGGTGGTGGTGATTATCCTCGTTCGCGCCGGTGCCAGCCGCACGTCGGACAAAATGGAGTCCTTGCTGGCCCATCTGCCCGCGCGGCCGGGCATGGTCATGGCCCTGGACCTGAGCAACCTGAAAAACCGCAACGACCTGGAACACGAATTGCCAAAACTGGGAAACCACATTCCGCCCGTGCCGCCGGGTTTGCAAAACATCGTCCGCGACGCCGATTCCCTGGTGGTGGCCTACCGGGAACCGTTCCGGCCGCAACTTTTGGCCCTCCGGACCAAGAAGCCCTTTTCGCGGAACGCCCTGCTGAACGCCGCGGGCACCCAGCAACCGATCCATGACGTCGGCGGCAAACTGTTGTACCGCCTGCCTCCCGGCGACCCCAATTCCTTCACCTTCCTGGCCTTGCCCGACCCGAACAACCAGATCCTCCTCCTGGGCAACCTGGCCGAGCACGAAATGAGGACGGTGCTGATCGCGGACAAGAAGCGCTGGTCGGGCGAGGCTCGCAACCTGGTGCAGCAGGCCGGGGCGGCGCCGCTCTGGGCCATTATCCCGCTGGAAGGCCAGTTCCGCGACCACTACCGCAACAGCCTGCAAAATCACAAGTTTTTCAACTTCCGCGAGGAAAATGCGGTCCGCGATGCCCGCGTGCTGGCCCTGTGGCTGGAATCCGACCAGCGCGTGACCGCCCACGTGGGCGTGCTCGGCCCCAACGCCAACGATGCCGCCAACGCCCTGCGGTTTGACGGCCGCTCCGCCGTGATCCGGGCGGCCCTGCATTTGACCTGGGACCGCGAGCAAAACAATAACGCCTTTACCGAAGACGCCAATAAAAACCCCAATGCTTTCTCGAGCGGCGGCCTGGCCACGGCCGCCTTTCCCCTGTCGCCGCACACGTGTCAGCAGCTGGCGCGCCAGGCCAATCAAGTCTTACTGGCCCATTTGCCGCGCGGCGACGGCCGCATCGACGACCGCTGGCCGGACAAGAAAGATGGTCCGAAAGATGTTATCTTCAAGGACAAAGACTGGAAAGACGGCAAAGGCTTTGAACCGCCGTTTGATGGAGTGTTGGTTCTCAATATCACCGACCGGTTAACGAACTTTGACCCTATTGATCCTCTGCGCCAAGGAAGTCGTCACAAAGTCCATATTTGCCGCATGGTTGCCGGCCGCACCTATCAGATTGATTTGGTAAGTTTCTGGGACAATTACCTCCGGCTGGAAGATTCCACCAAACGCAATCTCTTGGAAAATGATGATGGCGGAGGCGGTCGAAATGCCCGCATCATTTTCCAACCCAATGTAACCGACGATTATCGCATTATTGCGACCTCGTTTGGCGGCCAGGTGACTGGAGAATATTCCCTGTTTGTTCGCGAACGCTAATGTCCGACCTCACGCATTTTGACGCCGCCGGTGCCAGCCGCATGGTCGATGTCAGCGCCAAGCCGGAGACCCAGCGGCTAGCGCGGGCCAGCGGCCGGGTGCGCCTGGCGCCAGCTACCCTCGCCCTGATCCGCAACCGCGCCGTCGCCAAGGGCGACGTCCTCGAAGTCGCCCGCCTGGCCGGCATCCAGGCCGCCAAGCGCACCGGCGAGCTCATCCCTCTGTGCCATCCGCTGCCTCTGAACGCTGTCGCGATCGATTTTTCCTTTCCCGCCGACGACCTGGTTGAAATCGCCGCCACGGTCCGCGTTTTCGGCCGGACCGGCGTCGAGATGGAAGCCCTGACCGCCGTCAGCGTGGCCGCCCTCACCGTGTACGACATGTGCAAGGCGGTGGACCGCGCCATGACCATTGAACGGATTCAGCTGGAAGAAAAAAGCGGCGGCCGCAGCGGTACCTGGCGCCGAGAAGAAAAAGAACGGTGAGAGTGAAAGCTACAACACCGTGCCGTACTGATCAAAGGCCTTCGCGAAATTGATCGGTACGCGGGGATGCCTACAACCTACAAAGCCTGAATAATCAGTTTGACGGGCGACCCCTCCTTGGGCAGCACTTTGCGGTTGACCTCGAGTTTCCATTTGGCCTCGGCCGTGCCGGACAGGCTGGTCTGAAAGACGGTGTCATCGGTCACGGGGAAAATGGTGATGAGCGTGCCGGACAGGTCGGCGCCGTAGACCTTGTCATCTTTTTCCGGGTCGGGGTTTTTGTAGGCCGAGCCGGTGAAGAGCCATTTTTGCTTGGGCAGAGTCTTGCCGGTGTTGGTATCGACCAGAGCTTCCTCGAGTGGAATTTTCTCCTTGCCGGGAACTTGCAGATAGAGGCGCACCTCGGGGCCGGAGGCCTTGGTTCGTTCGCCGAGCCCTGGCTTACCGGCTTTCAGGCCGAAACTTTCCAGGGCCTTGTGCACATCGCTGGGCTTGGCGTCGAAGACGACCACCGTCTCGTGCGCTTTCTGGCCCTTCGGCGCGGGAAAGGTGGCCACTACCTCGATGGGGTAAATCTTTTTGAAATTGGGCAGCATCCTGGGCGCCATGGTGCAGGACAGCGTGATGGTTTTGCTTTTCTTGTCAATGACCAGACCGGAGCCTTGCTTCTCCTGTCCATGAATCAAACCGGCGCCGCTCGCCAGCAGAAGGACTCCCAGGCCGGTTAAGGTTCTTTGCATCATGATTTCACCCCCCTGTTAGTAGTTAGATCATCCATTAGCAGACACTATCACAGGTTTGTGGGCAATGCAATAAACCAATTCCCCGGGGATACCGGCACCATCGCGGGGGCTCTGACCGCTGAAGAGGCTATGCTTCTTCCGGGACCCTTCCCGGAAGAAGTGGCCCCTTTCGGGGCAAATGAAAAATTGCCAATTGCCAATTACCAAATGCCAATTGCCAATTTTGGAAGAGGATTCAGCCAGGTTTTGCCAATTGGCAATTGGTAATTGGCAATTGGTAATTGGCAATTTTTGATTATCGGTTGCGACAACTTTTTGTCGAAAAAATGGCCCGAAGGGCCCCGAAGGGCCTACTTTTGCTTACTCATTATCATTAGATAGAAGGCTTGTGCTTATTTTGCCATGGCTTGCAGCAATTCAACGGCGGTCTTGGCCCAGCGATGTCCATTCTCCGGCTCATAGCGGGCGCTGCGGTAGCCGGCCTCGTAGCCGCCCTCGTCGT
>CAZFGM010000103.1:0-14929 GCA_964518515.1 uncultured Alcaligenaceae bacterium
ACGCGGCTTTCCGGTCGTCCCCACGTCCCTCCACGCCGAATTGTTCCGCACCAAGGAGGGCCTGCATCTCCAGGTCAAGGCCGTTTTACCCAATGCTCAGGACGCCAAGGCCTTCACCCAGGCGGTCGGCCGCTTGCGGCAGCAAGCGCTCGACGAGCTGAAAAAAATCCCCGCCGAAGTCCCCTTCCCTCCCGGTTCCATCGACGCCCTGCGCAAGACCCTGGAAAGCATTCAAGTGATGGCCAAGGACAATACGGTGCAGGGCAGCATCCTGGCGCCGGGGGAAGCTTTGTTGACGGTCTCGGTGTTGCTTACCGGCCGATGAACCTGTTGCAGGGAATATGGAGATTCGTTACCGCCCGCGGGCGTTGAACGGCCGGCTGTAGGCCATCGGCATCTTTGGATTGATCAGGGCTGGGAGGAATCGACCCCCTGACTGGTAGGCAATTCCAATTCGGCATAGGCGCCCTGGTTGAAGGCGTCAAGGAATGCTTCGACCGGCGGCGGAAGGGCAACCTCTTCTTTGGTGCCATCCGCCAAAATCAGGCGCAGGGAATACTGCTGCTTTCCTTTTTCTTGGGTGAGATCCAGACTGAAGTCATCAATCCGGAGCTGGCCTTGGACAAAGCGGACAATCGGGTTGAGGTGACGAACGGTGTTGCGCACGCCCTTGATAGAGTTGGCGCTGAGGGTGGCGGCCACCGCCTCGGCAGTGCTCCCCAGAAGCGACAATAACGGCTGTAGTGTGCTCTCTGGCTTCATGTCTTGAAGAAGTGCAAAGCGTGTGCCGCCAAAGGCCTTGTGGTGGAGGTGATGCCGCCGGCTGTCAGGGATTGCTATCGGCCGGCAACTCCAGGTCGGGATGGGCGCCCTGGTTGAATGCGTCAAGGAAGTCCTTGATCGCCTGAGGAAATGCGGCCTCTTCTTTGCTGCCGTCCGGCAAGATCAGGCGCAGGATGTTCGGCTGCATGACGTCCAAACCATAGTCATCGACTCGAAGTTGGCGCTGGACGTGGCGAACGATGGGGTTGAGAAAGCGAACGGTGTTGCGCACTCCCTGGATGCCGTTGGCCTTGAGAGTTGCAGCCACTTCATCGGCAGTATTGCCCAGGTCGGCAAGTAATTGACCAGGTCGTTTCCTTGGCTCATGACACTCAAAGTTGGAGAGAGAAAAAAGCCCCGGGTGGAAACCTTTCCGCCACCGGGTTCCCCAAACATGAGGGAAGCCTAGGACCCCCGCCGTGAGGTTAGGAGGGATAGGATATAGCGGGTTTTCCCCCAAGTCAAGAAAAGAAATGGGCCGATCTATACTGCTCGCGGCCCAAAGTGAGGCCGTTCCAGTAGCCGCATTCGCAAGAATGCGGGCAAAGACGACCCGCATTCTTGCGAATGCGGCTACCGGAGGGATGTCTCAATCTGGGCCGCGCGAAGTATAACTTTCGACTTTATCTCAAACCGGGGATTTGCAACGCATTTGTAGGTCAGCCTTTCCAGGCTGACCCGGTTGCCTAGATTGATTGATATTGGGTTAGCTCGGTCAGGCTGGAAAGCCTGACCTACTATTTCGTCCAAAGCCTCAGATTTTTGACTAGGTGCGCATTCAATTCCCATTTACCAAAAATGGGAAAAAAGATGCCTCATTTCGGGAAATACTTTTCGCAGGTTGGAAAAGACTGGCCAACCATCATCGCCCGCGGGCGTTGAACGGCCGGCCGTTGGTGACCTGGTGGGTCCAGACCTGGGCGCCGGAGCGGTCCAACTGGACGATCATCTGGGTATAGTAACTGGTCACCAGCAGATGGCCGTTGGGCAAGCGGACCACCGCGGTCGGCTGCGGCACGTCCCACTTGCGGACTTCGCGGCCGTCGGCCGAGTATTCCGACACCTTGTTGTTCTGCATCACCGGCACCAGAATGTGGCCGTTGGGCAAAACGTCAATGCTGCCGAACAGGATGTTGGGCTGGCCGCCGAAGAAGCTCTTGGTCTCGCGCTTGGCCTTGGCATCCACGTGGATCACGGTGCCGTTGTTGGTCAGCAGGACGACGTCGCCGGAGCGGAGTTTCTTGGCCCGGAATATGTCGCTGTTGGGGCGCTGGAAGCTCCACACCTGCTGCTTGTCCTTGTTGTATTCCAGGACCTGTTGCTGCATGGTGATGAGGGTATTGCCGCCCGGCAGGCGCTGGACGCCGATGGGGTTGCCGCCGGGGGTGAGGTCCCAGTGGACGTTGCCCTTGGTATCGCGTTCGGTGACACGGCCGCCGTTGTACTCGGCGATCAGAACGCGGTCGGGGCCGACGACCTGGGCGTCCACCGCATTGGTGGGCACGTCGAATTGCCACTTGACCTTCTTGTCACGGTCCAATTCCACGACCTTGCTGATGAGCCGGCGGCCAACGAAGTTTTGGTCCTGATAAACGAACACGGTCAAGCCGCGCAGGGCGGGCTGTTCCAGCTTGGCCATGTCGAGCTTGCCGGCCTTCTTCAGCCAGGCGTCCCAGGCGTCGTGACAGGTCTTGCGCGCGGCCTCGTTACCACCGAGGGAGACGGCGGGGGCCTGGTCGCCGGCCAGATTCACCAGAATCTCTTCCGCGGGCCACATCTGCTCAGGCGGCAAATGCTTGAGCAACTCCACCAGGACGGGAACCAGTTCCGCATCGCGCTGCGGCACCAGGGCCAGGGCGGTCCGCAAGCGGACGGCGGGCTCGGCGTCTTTGAGGAGCTTGCGGGCCGCGTCCTTGTGCTCGGCGACCTTGGCGCGGATCAGGGCCTCGGCGGCCACGCCGCGTTTAAGGGCCAGTTTGTCCCCGAGAGCGGCCGGCACCGCCGGCTCGACCTTGCCCCCCACCACGGTTACCGCGGCCAGGGCTTTGGCCAACTCATCGATCACGCTAGGCTCGGCAAATGGAAGATAGGCGAGCAGGACGTCGGCGGCGCCGGCCGGCTTGAGCCGGGCCAACATGCGGGCTGTCGCCTTCTGAATGGCCGGCTCTTGCTTGGCCTCGATGCGCGCTTGCAAATCGTGGGCGCGCCGCCGGGCCTCGGTATCGGCATTCTTTTCCGCCGCCGCTTTGAGAGCCACCAGGGCGGTCGGTCCCAGCTGCAACAATTCCTGATAGGCTTTTTCGCGGGCCGGGAAATATTCCTCGCCCAGCGCGCGAATCAGAATGTCCAGCTTCTTGGGGTCAGCTTCCTTGAAGGTTCGTTTGCGTAAATATTCCAAGAGGGCCGGCCCTTCCGCAGCCAAGCCAACCGTCTTCAAGGTCTGCAGGTCCTCGGCCGTGGTATCCGGTTCCTTTTCTTCCTTAACCGCGGGCGGATCTTTTTTTTCCTTGTCCTGAGAGAACGTGGCCGGGGAATAGACCACCAGGAGGACGCTGCCAAGAAGGAAAAGCACGTAACGCATGAGGCCGATCCTCGGGTAAGGCGGACGGGAAGTATCAACAACCCTAATAGTCTATCAAGATAGACGGCCGGGGAAAACAATTCGATTGCAAAAAGTTTAGCGGGGAGCCGAAGGCGACCGTGGAAAGAGTTCCCACCGCGGTCGCCTCCGGCTCCCCGCTAAACCGAGCGCCATCAATCGACGCTCACTTCATGAACACCTCGATCTTGGCATTCTTCCGCTGCTCGGCGATGATCCGCGGATGCCAATCGTGGTCCAGGGCGTACACCTCGCGCACGGCCTCTTTCAGGGCGTCGTAGGTGGAGGGTTCGCCGGCGGTACGGTCGGTGACCTTGAGAAGGTGGAAGCCGAACTCGGTGGCCACCGGGCCGCTGATCTCGCCCACTTTCATGGCGAAGGCGGTCTTGGCGATCGGCTCGACCACGACGAATTTGTAGCGGAAATGGCCGATGTCGCCGCCCTGGTCCTTGCTGGCGGCGCAGTCGGAATACTTCTTGGCGGCCTCGGCGAAATCGATCTTACCGCCGGCGATCTCCTGGCGGATGGCCTCGATCTTGGCCTGGGCCGCTTTCTGTTCCTGGGGCGCCGCCCCGGCCTTCACCGCCACCAGAATGTGGCTGGCCTTCACCAGCACCTTGTCGAAGTGCAGTTTGTTGGCTTCGTAATAGGCCTTGGCCGTCTGCTCGGGAATCTGGTTGGCCAGATAAGCCCGCCACTGTATGGCGCCGGCGATGTCGCCGCGCAGTTGGTCCTCCGTTTGCCCACTTTCCTTGAGGTATTCCTGAAGGGTCTTGCCCTTTTTTTTCAGGTCTTCGACCAGATCGTTCATTTCTTTCTGGACGTCCTGAGGCGAGGCGGGGGGCACGTACTTGCGCAGGAATTGCCGCATCAAGGCGTCGTCCACCAGCATGGCGATGGCCGATTCGACCATGGTTTTTTTCTGTTCCTCGGTGAGGGGCGTCGGGCTGATACCGCGGCCGTCGAGGATGGCCTTAACCTCGGCCTCGGTGATAACTTCGTTGTTGACCGAGGCGGCCGGCTTGGTTTGGGCCGCTGGCTGGGCCGACACCAGCGCCACGCACCCTGCCAGCACCACGGCACTTGCTAGACTGCGCCACACGAAACGCGGGGTCATGTTCCGCACCTCCCTTAATGTTCCGAATGCCACTCCAACGGCCGGGTTATAGCTTCTTTTGGCGTGTCTGGGGAGAGCAATTTGTGATCCGAAAATGGAGAATATGGAGAGTTTTGAGACTTTAACTCATCGATTTTAGCATAAGATGTTTATTGGCAGTTGGATGGGTCAAGAGCCATGAGTCTCAAAACGTTTTTAGACTCTTGCCTCAGGGCCTTGGGGAAGAAAACCGCGGCCCTTGAAGGGAAACTTCAAGGGCCGCGGTTTTTTGCGGACGGTTTACTTGGACTTGACTTTGCTCGGCGTGCGGGAGGTTTCGCAGGTCCCGCAGCAGACGGGGGTGTGGTTGATGAGGAAGCAGCAGGTACAACCGGCTTCCAGCATGCAGTTCAGGCAGTCGCAACACGCCTGCAGCATTTCACAGCATTGCGGGTCGCCGCTGGTGCAGGTGACGCAGCCGCCCTGCTCGGTGGCTTCGTAGCGGCACATGCCCATGGTGAAGTTGCACGTGCACACGCACACGCCGTTGTGCATGCAGCAGCAGCTGGCCATTCCCCCCTGCAGCATGGTGCACAGGTTTTGCACCATGCTGGACGCCAGCTTGTCGTCGCAGGTGCAAAACAGGCGGAACCCGCCGGTACACTTCTCGAACTTGAAAGTGCACCGGGGCACCATCATCCAGTTCATGCCCGGCGTCACGCCCGTGGGAGTCGGGCTGGTCCCGAACCCCGGCACGCCCATGCCCGGAAATGCCGCTGTGGTCCGTTCCATCATCATCGCGCTCGACATTGACCGAACTCCTTTCTGCCGGCCTCGGTGCCGGACTCCTTGGAAATGACCCGGAAGCCCGTCCGTCGGGCCTTCCCCGGGATGAGGGGATTATAGGCGAGTGGAGCAGGAAAATGCAACGAAATTTGGAAAAAAGGGCAATCTAGGACCTGCGGCGGGTTTGGCGGGCCAAGGAAACCTGGAGACAACGATTGTGCAGCAGGCAATGGAGTAGGACGGCCTTCCCAGGCCGTCCTGCTGCCTATGGTGCGGTTTTTTGCCGCGACGAGAAAGCGCAAAAAAGCCCGTCCTACCAATTGTGCCGTTTTTGCCGATTGTGCTTCCCGGCCCAGGTTCCGGCCATTCCGACCGGGCACAATAGCGAAAATCCAAAGTTCCCGAAACGACGATAAATGGACATGGCGACCCAGCAAAACAAAGCCAGAGGATACGATCATGTCCCGTCGCGTTTTTCTTGAGGAGCCCCGCGTTGTGCTGCCCCAACCTCCCGATCCGCCGATCACCCCGCAGGGTTTTGTCATGCTGATGGTCAACGCCTTGCCCGGCACCACCCCCGAGTTATGGGCCTTCCAGCAATGGATTTACCAGCAAGCCCTGGCCAAGGCCAAGGCCGTGGTCCGCCCGTCGATTGTGGAACGGGACCTACTCGGCCATTGGAATTAAAAAAAGTCTCAAAAAAGACCTGGACCAATCGCGGGTGGTTTTGGCCAGGGGATACAATTCGTCGGTCGGCCGAATGCTGCTCCTACCCGCGCCGTTGTACAGACTGCCATCCAAGCCAGCGGGTTGCTGGCGCCGTTGCCGCTAATGATTTCGAACAGGGAAACTCCGCGATCCCCTGGATTGTATAATTGGAAGGCGCCATTTGACTTGAAGAAAAGACAGTCGCTTGCCAAGCGGTGTCGATGCTGGAGGCGTTGGACAAGCTCGGCCTGGCCGACAACACCCTGGTCATTTACATCGGCGACCATGGCTATTGCCTGGGCCATCACGGCCGTTTTGAAAAACACACCCTGTTCGAGATCGCCGTGCGTGGCCCGCTGTTCATGCGTCTGCCGGGCCGCATTCCCGCCAGACAAAGCGCCGCCGCACTGGTCGAGCTCGTCGATATCCTGCCCACGGTGCTGGAATTCGCCGGCCAGCCGGTTCCGAAAAACGTGCAGAGCAAGAGCCTCGTGCAGCTCTTGGCGGGCAAGGCGAAGAAACATCGCGAGGTGGTTTTCGCCGAATACGACGAGGAAGCGATGTTGCGCTCCGAGCGCTGGCACTTCATCTACGGGACCGGCAAGCGACAGCGACAAGTCGGCTACCACCCCGGCCGGCCGTTGCCCGGACGAACCATCCAGCTTTACGATGTGGATCCCGACGAGCTCACCAACCTGGCCCACCGGCCCGAGCAAGCCCGTCGGGTCGAGCAATTCACCCGCGACCTGGCGGATTTTCTGCGGCGCACGGCCCGCCAGCCGGAATTGATCCCACGCTTCGACGACATGCACGCGATCCTGGAACATTGCCTGCAACCGCGCGACGTGCCGACGCCCAAGAAAAAGACACCGCCATAACCAAGCCTTTAACGCGGAGGTGGATGTATAATGGTTTGGAGTGAGCCGTGGAAAAAAGGACAAGAAAGTATATGGCCAAAATAGAAACCTTACGGCCCAGGGACGTTTCGCGCTTTCTGCGCGCGGTCCCGCAACTCGTCAACTTGCCAAAAAAACCAATGTGGATTGATTACGACGAGGAGGTGGATGTCCTAGTTTCCGCAAACCGCAGCGAGCCACGGATAGCGACTTGCGCGACGACGGCATTATCGTCCATTGGCGGAATAAAGAAATTGTTGGCTTGACCATTCTCGATGCCTCCACGCGTTGAGGGGGGTGCCAGTTCCTCCGCTGGTTCGATCGCCTTTCGCGCGAACCCAGTCAACAGGGGCTGACGCCCCCCCCTCGCCATTTGCAACTCCGGGATGAATCCAATGAACGAAACCATGTCCCCGGTTATCCCGCGCCGGTTATTGGTGGCCGCGTTGAGCCTCCTGCTGCTGTGGCTGGTAATTTACTTTCTCCGCGAGTACAAGCTCATCTTTCAACCTCTGTTGATCGCCGTGCTGCTGGGCTATCTCATCCTGCCGGTGCATCACTGGCTGGAACAGCACGGCTTCCCGTCGCTGGCGGCGTACGTCTTCATTCTGCTGATGATCCTGGGCGTCTTGTTCGGCGTGGGCACCATGGTTTATCACAGCGTCAATGACTTCGTTGCCCGCTGGGATGGTTACGAAAAAAAGCTGGACAAGGTCTTGCAGAATGTCTTGACCTACTTTGAAGTCCAAGGGGCGGACAAAACGCAACTGCGCGACCTGAAAATGTTCCAGGAAATGGGCTCGCAGGAGCAGGTGCTGCAAACCTTGCAGTCGGTTGTCGGCACCTTCACCAATTTCTTCACGGGGTTGGCCGTCACCTTTGTCTACCTGGTATTTCTGATGGCCGAGAAGGTCAGCCTGAAACGGCGGCTGGCCCTGGCCTTCGGCGACACCCAGAGTCAGCACATCCTGACCATGGCTGACACCATCAACCGGGCGGTCACGCAATACCTGGCGGTCAAGACCTTTAACGGCGCCTTGGCCGCCGTGCTGTCACTGGTCGTGCTGGCAAGTTTCGGCGTGGATTTCGCCGTCCTGTGGGCCATCCTGATTTTCCTCTTCAATTACATTCCGTACCTGGGCAGCCTGGTGGCGGTGCTGTTGCCCATCGCTCTGAGCTTTTTGCAACTGGACCTGGCCAGCGCGGTGGTTGTGGCGGTGGTGTTGGCGGCCATTCAGCAAGTAATCGGCACTTTCCTGGAGCCGCGCATGGCCGGCCGCCGCCTGGACGTCAGCCCGCTGCTCATCATCCTGTCGCTGTCGTTCTGGGGCCTGGTGTGGGGCGTGGTCGGCATGATCCTGGCCGTCCCCCTACTGGTGTTGGTGAAAACCATCCTGGAAAACATCGACGCCACCCGGCCGCTGGCGCTGATGATGTCGAATAATTGAGTTTGGTTGGTGAGTGGTTCTTTCGCAGGGGGCCGGTTACACCCCAAACATAGACAAGCCGTGGGGGGGGAAAAATCCGAAGAAACAAGCTTTTTCCAGGGCCTTGCCCGGAAGACGTGGCCCCTGACGGGGCAGATCAAACATTGCCAATTGCCAATTACCAATTGCCAATTGCAAATTACCACAGCAAGACCAAGTTTGAAAATCTGTGGGAATCCTCTTAAAAAATTGGCAATTGGCAATTGGCAATTGGCAATTGGCAATGTTTGTTTGCGACGTTGGCGACAACTTTTTGTCGCAAAAACGGCCCGAAGGGCCTAAAAGTCTAACCGCGAGCCCCCTTTGGTTTGCAATCCCCACAACCATTTATCCGCAGGTAGCGGGAAAGGCAGGTCCGGAATGAAAACCACATGGAAAGGCACTATCCATGGCAAGACCATCGCGTTGGAAACCGCGCCTGGTTTACCCGACGGTCATAAGGTATCGGTCACGCTTGAACCGGTTTCGCCGGCTGCCTCACCGACCAGCGCCGCCGCCTTGGAATCCCTTCGTCGTGCCGCGGGGGCCTGGGCCGAGGATGCGGAGGAACTTGACCGCTACTTGGAATGGAATCGCCGCCAGCGCAAAGGAAGCCGGCTGGGGATCGCCGAATGAGTTTTCTTCTCGATACGGACATTTGCTCGGCTTATCTGAAAAACGACCAACGGGTTGTGGGAAAGGTGATGCTCCACTTCGGCGGTTTGCATGTGTCCGTGGTTACGGTTGGTGAATTATTGACCTGGGCATTACGCGCCTCGGCCCCGCCAAGCCGCTTGCAAGGGGTGCGTGATCTGCTGGCTGCTGCAACCGTCCATGAGGTTGATATTTCGGTAGCCGAAAAGTTTGGTGATTTGCGGGCCCGGTTGTTGGACCATGGAATAACGGTTGGTGAAATGGATTTGCTCAATGCTTCCGTGGCCCTGATCCATAACCTGACGATGGTGACGCACAATACTCAAGACTATGTAGCTGTCCCTGCCTTGACCTTGTTAGATTGGATGGTTCCCTGACATGCGCGTCAAGGAACTCACTGCCCTGCACGTTCGCATTCCCTTGCGGAAACCGATCCAGCACGCGTCGCACACGCGCACCGAGACGGACAACCTGGTGGTTCGCTGCGTCCTGGAAGACGGCGCCGCCGGTTACGGCGAAGGCGTGCCGCGGCCCTACGTCACCGGCGAGACCATCGCTTCGGCCCTGGCGTTGTTGCGGCACAGCGACCTACCGGCTCAGCTTGAATCGTGCTGCGATTTCGCGGCGGCGGCGGCCTTGGCCGAGCGCCTGCGCTTGGCCCCGGTAGCAGGCGACACGCGCGGCTGCCAGGGCAATGCGGCTCGCTGTGCCGTCGAGCTGGCCCTGCTCGACGCTTTTGGCCGGCCCTTTGGCGAACCTCTTTCCACGGTCACGCGGCTCTTGGCCCCGGAACTCTACCAGCCCCGCCCCTGGGTGCGCTACAGCGGGGCCATCACATCGTCCACCGGCTTCAAGCTGCGCCTGGCCGCCTGGGCGATGTGGCTCTATCGCTTCCGCCAGCTCAAGGTCAAGGTCGGTATCGCCGGTCAGGACGATGTCCAGCGCCTCAAGATCATTCGCCGGCGCGTCGGCCGCACGATGGACCTGCGCATCGACGCCAACGAAGCCTGGTCGCCGCAAAATGTCCGTCAGGGCATCGAGGAATTGAAGCCGTTCGGCATTACTTCCGTGGAGCAGCCGGTACCGCACGCCGACGTGGCTTGCCTGGCCGAAATCCGCAAGCAAACCGGCGTGCCGATCATGCACGATGAATCGCTGTGCAGCCTGATCGATGCCGAGGATGCGGCCTCCCGTGGCACGTGCGACTTGTTCAATCTGCGCCTGTCGAAATGCGGCGGCTTCGTGCCGACTCTACGCCTGGCCCAGTTCGCCAAGAGACACGGGCTGGGTTATCAACTCGGCTGCCAGGTGGGCGAGACCGCCATTTTGTCGGCGGCCGGCCGGCACTTCGCCGCCGGCGTGGCCGACATCCGCTACCTGGAAGGCTCGTACGATCGCCACCTGGTGAAGGAAGCCTTGGGAACGCGGGATATATCTTTCCGCTGGGGCGGCTGGGCCCCGGCCCTGACCGGGCCGGGCCTGGGCGTGGATATCGATCCGGTTGCCCTCGAGCGGGTGACGCAACGCCGGGAGACGCTGCTTGGCTGAGTCCGCCTACACCCTCGAAGCATTCACGGCTTCCGACGGCTACCGCTGGTACTATCGCCGCTATCCGGCCGTTGGAACGCCGCGGGCGCACCTGGTTTGCCTGCACGGCATTCAGAGTCACGGCGGCTGGTATGAAAATTCCTGCGCCCAGCTGGCGCGGGCGGGATTTGAAGTCTGTTTCCTCGACCGCCGCGGCTCCGGGTTGAACGAGCAGGCCCGCGGCGACATGCCTTCGTTCCGGCGACTTTTGGACGATATCGCGGAATTCCTTCGTGGAGCGAAGGGTGATGAGAGTGGAGCGCCAACCAAAACCTCTGCCATCTCTTCGCGCTCCGCGCTCCGCGCACCCCTCTTCCTGCTGGGCATTTCGTGGGGCGGCAAGCTGGCGCTGGCTTTACCGCGACGCCATCCGGGTCTGGTGGACGGCCTACTGCTGTTATGCCCGGGTCTTTTTCCCCAGAGGCGGGTTCCTTTCCTCCGGCGGTTGCGTATTTTCCTGGCCCGGCTGGTAAATCCGTGCAAGCTCTTTCCGATCCCGCTCAATGATCCGGAGCTATTCACGGCCACGCCGCGCTGGCTGGAGTTTCTCCGCACCGATCCGCTGGCCTTGCACCGGGCCACCGCGCGCTTTCTGGTCGGCAGTCGGCGGTTGGATTTCTACCTGCGGGCCGCTCCGGCAACGATAAAAATTCCGGTCCTCCTCCTCCTGGCCGAAAAGGACCGGATCATCGACAATGCCCGAACCCGCGCCTATTGTGAGCGTTTCGCCACGACGGATAGGGAAATCGTCGAATTTCCCGGGGCCCACCACACCCTGGAATTCGAACCGGAGCCTGATAAATTCATTGCGGACATGTGCAGGTGGTTGGAACGGCAGGTGGCAAATCGTTAACCCGCATATCTCACCAAATGTAGCACGGATTTCCCAATCCGTTTCGCAGCCACAGATGGAAATCCGTGCGTGCTACTTGCATGGTGCCTAGCCACGAGATGGGTGAGAAATGCCGGTTAGCCCCGGTTAGCCCCAAGGTTCCGATTTCGGATTTCGAATTTGGAATTTGTTTCGAATTTTGAAATTCGAATTTCGAATTTTCTCTTTAATATCCCAGATTCAAATTCACCACGCCCTCCAGCTCGCGGCCGGCCAGCCAGGCGCGGAGGTTGCGGGCGAACCGTTCGGCGGGCAACTTGGAATTGTTGACCGTCTCGCCGCTGTAGTGCGGGCTGATCGCCACCTGCGGCATGGTCCAGAAGGGATGGTCGGCGGGCAGCGGCTCGGTGGTGAAAACGTCGAGGCCGGCGGCGGCGACGTGGCCCGAGACCAGGGCCGCCACCAGAGTCGATTCCTGGGCGACCGGACCGCGCGACACGTTGATAAAAATGCAGCCGCGTTTCATGGCCTGGAATTCCGCAGTGCCCAGCATGCCCTCGGTCTCGCGCGTCAGGGGCGCCGCCACCGCCACGTAATCCGCTTCCCCCAGCATGGCGGCCAGCTCGGTTCGCGGATAAATCTGATCGACATACGGAGTCAGGCGCGGGGTGCGGCGGCAGCCGACAACGCGCATGCCGCACGCCTTGGCCAGGCGGGCGATATTCTGGCCGATATTGCCGGTGCCCACCACGGCCAGGGTTTTGCCGTGCAGGTCGGCCATGGTGTTGGCCACGCTCCGATCCCAGCGGCCTTCTTGCTGGTTGCGCGAGGCCACGTGGAGGTTGCGTCCGACAAGTAACATCAAGCCCAGGGCATGTTCGGCGATGGACGGCCCATAGAGGCCGGCCAGGTTGGTGACCTGAATGCCGCGGGCCTTGGCCGGCGGGCACAAATCCCCGGGCACGCCGGCGGACAAAAGCTGAATCCAGCGCAGCGACACCGCCTCGGCCAACCGGGCCACGGGCGGCACGCCGTAGGCGATGGTCGCCCGCTTGAGGCCACGCTCCAGGCCCTCGGGCGAACGTCCGTCCAGAAATTCACAAGTGCTGAATTCGCTGGACCAGCGCGGCAACGTGCCTTCCGGTAGGAAGGGGTGGAGAATGAGTATGAGAGGTTTAGTCACAATCCACCTTCTCGAAAAAAATTGCCAATTGCCAATTGCCAATTGCCAATTGCCAATTGCCAATTGAGACAGAAACCACGATTTATTGTCTCACCAATTTTCAATTGGCAATTGGTAATTGGCAATTGGCAATTCCTACTCCGGCACTTTGACTCCCAGTCGATTCGCCGCTTCCACCAGTTGCCCCCAGGTGCCGTCATCCAACGGGATGCCGCTGAGGCGGCGGGCGGCTTCCTTGCGCTCGGGATCGCCGGGTAGGAGAATCTCCGAAACGCCTTCCGCCCGCGGACAGGCGCGCACCGCCTCGACAAGATCGTGGACCTCGCCGAGGAAATGCGTGACCCCGGCGAATTGATCGATGTCCAGCAAAATGAACAGTACCGCATTGTGAACCAGGTTGGGTGCGTCCGGCCGGCTGCACGGCGCCCCGGACAGACCGCCGGCGAACATATCGAGCAGCAGCCCGATACCGAAACCTTTGTAAGCTTGGGGACCGCCCAGGGGCAATATGGAGCCGCGCGGCTCGGTGTACAGCACGGCCGGATCGGTGGTCGGCCGGCCCTGAGCATCGAGCAGCCAGCCCTTCGGGACAGGTTGGCCTTTGTTGTAGGCGACGCGGACCTTGCCCTCGGCGCAGACACTGGTGCCGATGTCGAGAATGATTGGCGCGCCGGCCGTCGGCGCGCCCAGGCACAAGGGATTGGTGCCGATGCGGGCTTCAATGCCGCCGGGCGGAGCGACGCCGCGGCCGAAGCCGTGGCCGTTGACCGTGCCGATAAAAGCCATGCCCTGGGCGACCGCCGCTTCGGCGAATTCGCCCAGCCGGCCGATGTGCCCGCAGTGTTTCAGGGTGCCGGCGGCCAGGCCCAAGGCCTGGGCACGCGGCACCAACCGGTCGAGCAGGCGGTGTGCCTGCACCTGCCCCAGGCCGCGGCCGCCATCGACAACCAGCACGGCCGCGGTTTCCTTGACCACCGTGAAGGGGGCCCCCGGCCGGAGCCGGCCGTCGCCGATGGCCTCAAGATATTGCGGAATGCGAAGCAGCCCATGCGAGTCGTGGCCGCACAGATTGGCCTCGATCAGGCTTTGGGCCACGCGGGCCGCCTCACCGGCCGGAACGCCGGCGCCTTGAAAAAGATGCTCGGCAAATACTTGCAACGTCGCAGCGGGAAGCGTCGGCACGGCAGGTCCTTTAGTTTAATAGTTCGTTTCCAGCCGGCAGGAAGGTGGAATTAATATATGCCGCCATCCCTGGAGGAAGAAGCTGATTTTGGCCTTCCGTCCTTGGGGATAATCCTTAGATTATTTCAGGACTCGGTTTTCCGATGTGGGACAATGGCCAGCGCGGGATTTTGCGTGCGCGAAACGCAAGCGTGGGTTTCCATTTCACTGCGAGGCATTCATGAACATATTGGATCGCTTTCGCCTGGACGGGCGACGAGCAATGATTACCGGCGGCAGCCGGGGTCTGGGGCGGGCCATGGCCCAGGCGCTGGCCGAGGCGGGGGCCGACCTGATCCTGGTCGGCCGCGATGCCGCCAATTTGACCCAGGCGCAAAAAGAACTGGCGCCCTTGGGCCGGCGCATCGACCTGGTGCCCGCGGACCTGACTTCGCCCCAGACCGTGGAAACGATGTGCCAGCGCGTGCTGGCCGAATTGCCGCCGGTGGACATCCTCATCAACAACGTCGGCGGCCGCCGCGAAGACATTCCGCTGGAAACCCAGTCCCTGGCCGACTGGCAACGGCTCATGGACCTGAACCTGACGAGCGTGTTCGTGTGCACCAAGATGATCGGCGCGGCCATGCTGCCGCGCGGCTGGGGCCGGGTCATCAACATCGGCTCGATGTGCGGCTTCATCGCGGGGCGCAATATCCGCGGCCGGCATTACGAGACGGCCAAGGCCGCCCTGGCCGGATTCACCCGCGCCATCGCCGCCGACTGGGCCAAGACCGGCGTCACCGTCAACGCCATCGCCCCCGGCGGCTTTCTGACCGACGCCAACCGCCGCTGGTTCCGCGAACGTCCGACCTTGAAGCAGGAAATCGAGGCCTACATCCCCATGGGCCGCCTCGGCGAGCCGCACGAAATTGCCCCGCTGGCGCTGTATCTGGCCTCGGAAGCGTCCAGCTACATGACGGGATCGATTGTGTTCATCGATGGGGGATATACGCTGTGGTAAATTATCTCGAGCGATCCAGCCTCGTAATCGTAAGATAAAATAAAATGGTATTTGTCGAAACAAAATGCCCGTCTTTCGCGTAACGAAATCTGGCAATAATATTTTTCCCAGGCCCCCC
>CAZFGM010000104.1:0-3760 GCA_964518515.1 uncultured Alcaligenaceae bacterium
TAACCCGCTAACTCGACCTCGGCATTTTTCCATTTCAGGCTGAACCAAAACAGTTATGGACCGGGAGGATTTCGGACAGGGTGTTTACCGCTATTTTCGGGCGCCGATTCCCGCGATCGTGGACGACCTGCGCCGGGCTGTTTATCCTTATGCTGCGCGGATTGTGAACGCCTGGCAACACCTGTTAAACGAAGCCGATCGCTTCCCCCCGGATTGGGAAGGCTTTCGCGAAAAATGCCGGAAAGCCGGACAGACCATGCCGACACCCATCCTGTTAAAGTACGGCCCTGGGGGGTTCAACGCGCTGCACCGTGACCTGCGCGGCCCGGTCTTTTTTCCGCTCCAAATGGCGGTGGTTTTGAGCCCGCGTGCGGACCCTGCGGACCCGGCCTCTGAAGGTTTCCGGGGAGGTGATTTCTTGTTTTGCGACGTGCCCGAGGGGGCAAAATCCCGTCGCCGGATGGTCCCCGCGGGTCTAGGGGACGGCTTACTTTTTTGCACCCGCGATCGCTTAGTGCGAATCGGTGGGGCCTACGGCTTGCAACCGGTCAAGCACGGAGTTTCCCAAATCACGGATGGCACACGCCTGGTCTTGGGGGTCCCCTTTCATGAATATCGCTGATGACTCTCCCCTTCAGTGACCTTCATGTTCCAGGCTCATAAAGCAGGAGGTCATCCAAGAGCTTTTGCCAGCTTACGTAATCGCTCCAGTTCCCCAACGGTGATTCCCGCATGCCCGATCGATCGCGGTCCGGGTCCGTGGCAATCGCTGCCGCCAGTAATCGCCAGGCCAAGTTCGCGGGCCCAGTTGCGCAACTGGTTGCGCCGGCCGCGCTTCCAACCGGGGTATTCGGCCTCGACCGCTTGCAGCCCCAGGCCGCGGAGCTCAAGCAGCATTTCCTTGCAATCATAAACCGGATGGGCCCAGGCCGCCACACCGCCGGCGCCGCGCACCAGGGCGAGGGCCTCGGCCACAGGCAAACCGACCGGCCGGACCGGCAGGTCGTGGTGATCGCCGAGAAAGCGAAAAAAGGCCTGGCGTTCGGTGGCGGCCCGTCGGGCTTTGACCAGGGCCTGGGCCACGTGGCGGCGGCCCAGCACCGCTTCGGGCTCTTTGGCCGCCAAATCCTCCGGGGCGAACTCGATGCCGCGCTCTTGGAAATAGTCCATCATTTCCTGATAGCGAACCTGGCGCTCCGCCCGCAATTTTTCCAGGGCCACGCAAAGAGGACCGTCGTCTTCGCGGAAGAAGTAGCCGAGCAGGTGAAACTCCCGGCCGCGAAATTGAGCGGTAACCTCGACGCCGGAAATCACTTCGAGCGCCGAACCCGCGGCCTTGCGGGCTGGTTTCAGGCCCGCCAAAGTATCGTGATCGGTGATCGCCAGGGCCGGCAACCCCGAGCGCCGGGCCAGGTCCACGACCTGTTGGGGCGTGTAGGTGCCGTCACTGCACGTGGTATGGATGTGCAGATCGACCCGGTCGCCGGCGCGGGGCCGGCCCATTTGCTGGCACAAACTGGTGAAGGGTTGGCCGGCAGGCATGGTTTCATCCGGTACTTGCTCGGCGCGGGTCTCCCGACCCCGCCGATGGGCTGACCGAAAGGCTCGCCCATTGTTCGGCGCGGGTCTCCCGACCCCGCCCCGACTTGTTCGGCGCGGGTCTCCCGACCCCGCCAACGGGCCGACCGAAGGTCTCCTTGGGGGGGGAGACCATCGGTCCAGATTCGGCGGGGTCGGAGACCCGCGCCGAACAGCGGGATTCGGCGGGGTCGGAGACCCGCGCCGAACAGCGGGATTCGGCGGGGTCGGAGACCCGCGCCGAACAGCGACCCGCGCCGAGCAGGGGGGTCGGGAGACCCGCGCCGAGCAGGGGGGTGAAGGGTTGGCCGGCAGGCATGGTTCATGCGGAACTTTCCGCCTCCCGCCGCAGCCGGTCGAGGACGCCGTTGACGAACGCCGCCGAGTCGGCCGTGCCGAAGCGCCGCGCCAGCTCGATGGCCTCGTCAAACGCGACCGCCGCCGGCGTTGCCTTGTCGAACAATAACTCATAGGCCCCCAGCCGCAAGACGTTGCGATCGACCGTGGCCATGCGCGGCAAACGCCAGTTGTCGGCCGAGGCGGCCAGGCGTTTGTCAATCTCCTCCAGATGGGCCACCACTCCGTCGAACAACTGAAGGCAGAATTCGTAGAGGCCCGGTTCGCGCAGCCGATCGCGGGCGAATTGCTCCACGGCCGGGCGGTCGATCCGCGGATTGTGATCGCGTTGAAACAAAAGTTGCAAAGTAACTTCTCGTGCGCGGGAACGGCGGGTCATGCGCTTCCTGGGTCTGTGGTTTCAACGAAGACATTTTTCTTGCTGCCGCACAAGCTACGGAACATTATAGCGAAGGAACTTGTTCCCAGGCGGGTTAAGTCCTTCCTTGAAAATGGACCGAAAATGCGTGAACCCTTCGACCGCGGCAGCAAATGGCTTTACCAGCATTATGGCAACGCCTTTATCCTGCTGGCGGGAATCCGCCGCCCGGTCCGATCCTGGCGAGCGCTCGCCGCCGAAGTGGTGCAACCCAAGCAAATCCCGGATGGCCTCTTGGAGGTCCAGTTCGCCGATCAAGAGGAGCCGGCCTATTTCCTGGCCGAAATCGCCACCTACCCGGAGGCGCGGGTCGAGGAGCAAATGGTGCGGGATGCTTTCGCGGTTTTCCTGGACCGCCGCCGCCTTCCGGAATTGATCACCTTGGTCTTGCAACCCAAGGGAGCTTATCGCATTCCCGGGTCGGTTCACCTGGCCAGCTTGCTCGGCTTGACCGAGGTCCGCATGACCTGGCGTGTCATCGAGTTGTGGAATATTCCCGCCGCGGACTTGCTGGCGACCAAGGAAATGGGCTTGCTTCCCCTGGTTCCCCTCGCCCAGATCAGTGGTCCCCCGCAACCGGTACTGGATGAATGTCGCCGGCGCATCGAAGAACAAGCCCAGGAAACCGAAAAAGAAAATTTGCTGGCGGTGACCCAGGTGTTGATGCGTTTACGCTATAATGACCAAAGTCTGTTTGCTCTTTTTGGAGGACGCCAAGCCATGATCGAATCGCCATTGATTCAAGAGTTGCTTGATGAAACGGAACAGAAATACATACTTCTGGTTCTCACGGCACGTTTCGGCCCACTTCCTGAGGATGTGGTGGCGGCAATAAAATCCATTACCACCGAGGCCCGCCTGGAAAAGTTACTGCAATTGGCCGCTATTTGTCCTGACCTGGAAGCATTTCGAAAGCAGTTTTTTTCTACGGACGCCAAGCCATGATCGAATCCCCGTTGATCCAAGAGATGGAAGAAAGTGGGCAAAAAATTCTCACCGCCCGGTTCGGGCCCTTGCCGGCGGATTTGGTGGCGGCCATAAAAGGTGTCAAAAAGGAAGCTCAACTGGAAAAACTGGTTCAATGGGCAGCTCTTTGCCCCGATGTGGCAGCATTTCGTTCTCAACTATAAAGCCTGCCGTTGCCAAAGTCGCCCCGCCGCATTCCCAAGACGAGGGACGGCGCATCAAGGACGCCAGCCATGATCGAATCGCCGTGGATTCACCACGCCCCATGAAATTGGAAAGGTTTCGACCAGCTACCAACCTCTGACTTCTGACCTCTGATTTCCAACAGGTTTGATCGTTTCCAGTTGCCCCCCCCGCGCGGAGGGAAGTCCTCCGGGACAGGATCACTTACCCCGCACTGCTGACCACGCCGCGGCCGGTCTCCATCGACACGCCGATCTC
>CAZFGM010000104.1:3860-14878 GCA_964518515.1 uncultured Alcaligenaceae bacterium
CTTACCCCGCACTGCTGACCACGCCGCGGCCGGTCTCCATCGACACGCCGATCTCGCCCAGGCGCGGAATCACCAGTTTGCGGCAGTCGGGGCAAGGGGTGCCGTTGACTTTTATCAGACGGCGGACTACATCGGCGGCTTCCCAGGCCCCCACGGCGCCCGCCTGCGGCAGAAAATCGCGGAAGTAGTAGCGGCACCAGCGCTCCAGCCGGTCGGCCAGGCCGCTCGGATCGTCGTCGAAGCGGAAACGATGCTCATCGATCACCAGCTCGTAGCTGGCGTCCTTGCGGGCAATGACCTCGATGGTGCCGGGCATGTCGGCGATCCAGGTCCGCTCGAACCACAGGCCGCGACCGCACAGGTAGACCGGCATTTTTTTCAGGGCCAAGAGCAGATCGGGAAATCGTTCCCAGAGATGGTCGCCGATTTCTTCCTCGTTCTCTTCGCGGGCCAGCTGAAACACCGTGGCGGCGGGGCCGTTTTTTTCCCACGGCTTGCTGGCGCGGAATGACCAGAGCAGGCGGCGCTGGCTCAGAATATCAATCTCGTCCACAGCCATGACCTTGCCTAGCGCTGGACAGGCGCGGCCCAGGTCCACCACGTCGCTGACTTCCAGGCCGGCGGAAAAAGCCCGGTCGCACAACAATACCGCCAGGCGGGCACGTACTCCCGGCGTCCACCAGCCAGGCGACTCCTCTGACCGGACACCGAACAAATCCCCCAGTAACAAGCCCGCGTAAGACAAGGGCAGCTTGGCCGTGAAACATAACTCGGCCTGGTCGGCCAGGAAAGGAAGCGGATCGTTGTCGGGCGACTCGTCGCGGTACAGTCGAGCCACGGCGGCCAGGTGGGGATGCAAGTCGGGGTGTTTGCGTACCAGAGCTTGCAGATCTTCCAGCACGGTTTCCAGAGCACGGCTGCGCTGGCCGGCCTGGCCCAGGCCGGGGCTGATGCGGGCCAGGCCGGCCAGGAAATCCGCGTCGTCGCCCGTCAGCCCCTCTTTGCATAGCCGGGGGACCAGCAGCGTCCAGGCGTGATGGACCAGGCGATCGCGGAGGTTGACCGCCGCGGGCCACAAGAGAAACACCAGGCCGCCCAGGAACAGGGCAACGCCCAGGGCCACTGCCACGACCAGAGCCGGGGACATTTGCCCGCGGGTGACGAACTCCGTGAGCAGGAACGACGCCACGGCGATGGGTACGATCACGACGGCCAGAACCCCGTTGCGCGTCAAGCCGCGGTCCGGCTCTTTTCGGGCCACAACCAGGCCCCGCGGCGTCTGGATTTCCAGCCACGGCCGCAACCCCCCTTCCGACACTTCCAGCCTGAAATCGTGGCCTTCCAGCTTATTTTCATCGAAAGTCAAGGGCGGCGGCAACTCGGGCGGTTCCTGGACCGGCACGTGGGCGAGACAGTGTGGACAGAGGCTGGCCCCCGCCTGGCGCGCCTGTTCCCGCAAGATGGCCATGGCCTCGCGATCCTCGATGCCATGGCGCAACAAGAGCCGTTGCAGGTGGTGCAAGCCGTCCGGGCCTTCCAGTCGGCGGGCCAGGTCGCGGCAACGATCCAGCACGGCGGCGTCACGCTCCAGGCGATAGTCCTCGATCCAGTCCTCGATCAGGCGCCAGGGCTCGCGGACGCGCCGGCCTTCCAGCACCAGCCGATGCTCGTCCCACAGGTGATCGACCATCTGCAGCCGCGGCAATTCCATGCCGCAGCGCGGGCAGTTCATGCGCACCTGATCTTCGAGTTGGGCGGCCAGGGCGTCGATCTCGGCAACCTGGCCGACGCGTTCTTCCAGCTCGTGTAGCTTGTCGATGGCGCGGAGCTTTCCGGAGGTAGCGAGGTAAGCCATGAGCAGGGCGCGGGCGGCCGGCCCGGCCGGACCGGTTGAGCGGAGCAAAGCGGCGACGGCGGCTTGCCGGGTTGCACGCGGAATCTGCTTGTCCGCCAGCAGCGGATGCAAGGACTCGACCACCGCCCTGGGCACCGGCGGCGGCAGGCGGCCGGCGATCTCCAAAGCCAGGTGCCGGCTGATCGCCTGGAAGTCCGCCGCCTTGTACGGCAGGCTCAGCGCCGGCAGCAGCTTGGCGCCGGCGCCGGTCGCCACCACCTCGGCCAGGGCCGCCACCGTCAACGGCCGCTGTTGGGCATCGACCTCTTCCAGCCGGTGGCCGATCCAGGTCACCAATCGCCGGTCGGCTTCGTCCGCATATTTTTCCCGGGCGATGGCCAGCAGCGTGTTCCAGGCGTCGAAGTCCGGGCTGGTCCCACACACACTGTCGAGCAGGAACGCCCGCAGGTCGTGGTAGGTGCGGCGCACGCCCTGGTATTCGAAAATTCCGTGGGCGCGGCGCAAATGCGTTTCCAGATCGAGCAGCCGGACCTTTTGTCCGCATTCGCCGCACTGGATGGGGCGTTGTTCCTGGAGCTGAGCCAGGCAGGTATTGGCGATGTCCAGATCGATGCCGAAATGGGGCAGGCGCAGGCACAGGTGAATTTTTTCCTGGAGCAAATCGTCGCCGGGCAAGGCGCGATCGATCTGCTGGTCAAGGTCGGCCGCAGTAAGGGGCCGGCGGCGGACCCGGTTGGCCAGGTCGGGCAAGAGGAGCTCGCGGCCGATTTCGCGGATTAGTGGGTTTTTGGCTCGAACCAGCCCAGGGACGAGGGCGGGCCAGGCCGGTTCGCGGCGAAGCTGGCGGACCAAGGTTTCCAACACCGAGCGCGGCACGCCGCCGCCAGGCCCTGCGGTCCGGCGACCCAGTTCCGCTTCCAAACCCGCCACGTAAGCCGCCGGCTGCTCGGCGGCATGGAAGATTTCCAGCAGGCGACGATGGGCCTGGCCGTCGCCCCAGGTCGCCACCTGCTCCCACAGGCGGGCCAGGGCGTCCGGGCGGGACAGCAGCGTGCCGTCCACTTCCAGGTAACCGTGTTCGGTCACCAGGTGGCGGAAGCGCTCGCGATTGGGAATCTGCACCTGGCACACCGGACAGCGGATGGGCCGATCGCTTTCGAGATCGGCCAGCAGGCGGCGCACCAGGTCTTCACTCAAGCCGTGGCCGCGAAGGGCGTGGATCACCTGGACGGCTTCCTCGACATTACTGTCGGTCAAGGCTTCCACGGTGCGGCGGAGGCGGTCGTCGCTCGGCGGTTTCGGGCCGATCAATAAACCTCGGGCGGCATCGATGCGCAGGGCCAACACCGGATCGCGCAGGGCCCGCCACAGCACCGCTTCCCCGCGCGGGGTCAGTTCCAGGGCGACCAGCAGCCGGTGAATCGCCCAACGGCGCACGGTGGGTTGATGGGAAGCGAGCAGGGCTTCGGCGGCGGCGTCGGTTTCCAGCGCTTGAAAGAGCAGAGCAATTCCGGGGGTTTCCTTGGCATCGGAAATGCCGGCCGCTTCTTGTTCGGCCAGGCGCAAGATCGCCGCCGGCGCCGGGTCGATCAATTCCGTCTGTAGTCCGCGCGAATACACCCACTCCTCACCCTGCCCTCTCCCTCCGGTGGAGAGAGGGGGGGGACGGCGTTTGCGGGTGAACACGCTGTACCAGACGTTGGCAGCCTTGTCCGGAACTTTCGTGTCTTCGATCTGGGACGCCAGCCGGCCTTCGCCCACGCCGATGCCGTCGGTCGGCCCTGCCGGCGGCGTTTCCAGGCGGCGACGAATCACCAGCTGGGTGTCCGGGTCGGCCGCGCCCAGATCAAGGAACAGCCGGGCTGTCGTGGGGCCCAGGCGTAGAGCAAGCGCGCGGGTCACGGGCGAAGGCGGCGGAGCCAGAATCCACTCCCGCAATTCCGCCACGGAACTGGGGCGCCGCTGCCGATCGGCGGCTAGAAGTTGGCGAAACAGAGCCAGCAAGTTGGCCGGCCAGCCGGCGACCAGGGCGGCCCCCTCGACACCGAGCTGGTCGCCCCAGATGCGCACGTGCGCCGGGGGCATGCCGCGGAGGATTTTTTCCAGCTTGTCGAAATGGAAATCGTGAAACGTCGCCCACCACTGTTCCTGTTCCAGGGCCATGTGCTCGGGATTGTCGCCAGTGAGCAAGAAAAAGGCCACGGCGGCCCAGGCATAGACATCGCCGCGGCAGTCCGGTACCGCGGTGCCCTGCAAGCTCTCGGGCGGGGCGTAACCGCGGGCAAACCGCTGCGGCGGGAACAAGCGGGACCATTCTTCGCGCGAGAAGGGCGGCTTATCCAGGCCGGTTCGCCGCTCCCCATTCCCCCGCTCGGCGCGGTTCTCCCCTTGTTCGGCGCGAGTCTCCGACCCCGCCGCCCCTCGTTCGGCGCGGGTCTCCCCTCGTTCGGCGCTGGTCTCCGACCCCGCCGCCCCTCGTTCGGCGCGGGTCTCCGACCCCGCCGCCACCACCAGGTCGCTGCCGACATAGTGCACCCGATCGGCCCCGTCCACCACGACCGCGGCAGGACTCAAGCCCGCCAGGAGCAAGCCTTCATCATGCGCCAGGCGGACAAACTCGAGCAGCTCGGCCAGAACGCCCAGGATCGAGGCCAGGGGCAGCACGTTTTCACGCCACTCGTCCAGGGTCTGGCCCTGGGGCCGGGCGAAGACCAGGACCGGCTCGGGTTCCTTCCGCGCTCCGCGAAAGGTGAACGGGTCGCGCGTGTTGGGCAGTTCCAGGACGTCGAGCGGCTCGGGCCAGACATTGCTGCCGCGCGCCGCGAGCACGCGCCGGGCTTCGGTCCGGGCCAGATCACGCCGACGGGCCACGTAACCGCCGTCATCCAGCACGGGATACTGGATGGTCCGCAGGAAAACATCGAGCCATTCCTTGTCGTCGGTCTCGCGCGGCCGTTTGCTGGTGAAGTCGAAGTTGTAGAAGATTTTCTTGCCGGCATAGAGGCCAGACCACGGCGTTTCGCGCACCACGCCGGTGACGACGTACCCCCCCGGTTGATGGGCGGGTCCGAAACCGGGCAGGCGTTCGCCGACGGTCAGTTTCATAGCGGCGGAAAGCGGGTTAGGGGTTGCGAATCACCTGTGGAATTCTAACAACCTTCCGCGACGCAAGGAAGGATGATTGCGAATCGATGTGCCGACGGAACAACATCAATCCCTTTCCGCTGGTTCGTTTTCGCCCCGGGACTCTTCGGCAACCTGCTTCGCCGAAAACTTCAAACTTTGATGCCGCTTGCGAAAGTGCGACAAATAGGGGTACAATCCAGGGAAAGTTTAAACGGTATTGTTCCTTGTAAGCGAAGGAGCTTAAAGTTTCAAATTCGCTCAGTCCATTTTTCCCAAAGGAGATTGCCGATGCCCCAGTTGATTTGGTTTCCGGCTCGGGAAGATCGTCTCCGTGCCATTGACATTTTTGCCGAAGCCGGAGAGACGTATCATGGGGTGCCTGCCAACTGTTACCTTGTTTCCGACGCAGCGGCGAAACTCCTCGAATCCAAAGGGGTTCGTTTTCAAGTCGTGGGGAACAAGGAAAAGGAGGCCGTCTATGCCGCGGGTTCGTGACTTCCGTCCGGCGACTTTTCAGGCACTCGCGTCACCGAAACTTCAAGTTGACTGGAAACCCGATACCGGCTTCGAGGGACGTGTCTGGCAATTTCTTATCTTCCTGCCACGTGGTTCCTAACTCCCGAAGGGCGGTCGATGATTTGCACCGCGGAGGACGAGGCATTGTTGGAGGATCTTTTGGAGGAACACATTGGCGGCTACACAGTAGCTCCCTCCTACCACCGCGGCATCGGCCGCCGGGGCCCCAGCACCGAGGCCAACGTTCATCGGGTAATCACCGTTCTCGCTTCCCGCTGGCGGGGAACGTGGCGGTACTTCAAAGCATTGCGCCGGGAACTGCAAGCGTGCAGCGGTGAAGAACAAATCCTGATCTTACACCAGGAGCTTTGGGTCGTTTAAATTCTCAACGATCGACTTTCAAACCCCGCCGCTCGTGAATGCTTGCCACTGTCCAATAATGCGGGCTCCAGCCGCCGGGTTAATTGCGGCGGGATAACCCCCCCGGTGCGCTGCTTCCATTTCCCGCAGTTAACAAAAAAGGCCGGAGGTTTTCCTCCGGCCTGGGGAAGCGGGTGCGGCGGTTATTTCTTTTCCTTCTTGTCGGCGGGTTTCTTTTCGGCGGCAGCCGCAGGTTTGCCGGCGGCGGCTGCTTTCTTGTCGCCGGCGGCCGGGGCCGGCGCGGCGCCCGCGGCGGCGGCCGCTTCGCCTTCCGCCGGTTTCTCTTCTTCCTTGGCTTTCTTCGCCTTCTTCACCACCACCTTGATCACTTTGACCTTGGGCAGCCCGAACGGACTGCGGCCCTCCGGCCAGCGCTCCTCGTCCCGGAGAATCTTGATGCGCTCCCCGCGGGTGAGCACGTTCCGTGCCCGCTGCAGCGAGCCCTTGCGGCGAAGACTTTTATCGATGGACATGGCAGGTTTCCTGAACGTTTCAAAAAAAGACTCGACGTTCCCTCATTTTAAAAACGCGGCCGGAAGGCGACAAGAGCCGGCGAGAGGTCATGGTGTTGGGCCTGGTTCAAAAAAAAGTAACACCCAGGGCCACTCCCGCCAACTCATGCAACTCTTGGCGTGAGTGGAAATCGTCCTAACTATGCGTCGATCGAGGCTGTCGGTCTAGCGAATCTGGGTAGAATCACGCACGGGTTCGGCGAATATATACCTTTTCCCTTACGACGAAACAGGCCGCATGCGTCACCAAGCGGTTATTGACGATGCTTCGCCAACCGCAAATCCGCGACGATGCGAAAGGTCCCGGGCGGCCGGCGGTCTTGGCGAACCTCTTGCGGCGTTGGCGTGGGATAGTGGTGGACGCGCAAGCGCAGACGCTCCGCCTGGGGAAAGTCCCGGACGGCCCGGACCGCGGCCCACTGGGCCAACTCCCGTAACTTATCCTTATTATCAGTGTCAAACATAACCAGGGTGTACAGGGCGGTGCGCATGTGTTCGTGGTTGAGTTGCCGGCCGAGCCAGGCGTGGTCGCGCGCGCCTTCGACGAAAACCGCACGCCAACCGCCGGCTTCCCGCACGTCAATGTACAGACGCGTGGGTTCCAGGTTCGGGGCACTGAACATGCGCCAGCTCTGCCGCGTCCCGCAATACTGGTAATACCATTGAAACGGCGCCAGCACTTTTTTCCGGACGTGTGCATAACCGGTGGCCGCTTTCCAGAGGCGGTCTTCCAATTCCTTCGGGGTGAGATCAAATCCCAGGCCATTGAGAAAATCGGCCCAGGCAGCAAACTCCACCTGCGGCACCGGCAATTGCCAATCCGCGCGCGACAGGTAACCATCCGGCACGCCGGGTATCGCCATCAGAGTGATCGTCAGCACGTGAAAAGTCGCCACGGCGAGCGTGAGAGTGCGGAGTGCGGAGCGCGGAGCGCGGAGCGAACCGTTTCGCGTTCCCGGCTCCGCGCTCTGCGCCCCGCGCTCTGCGCTCCACGCTGTACGCCGCCATTCCGCCGGGTGATACAAGCAACAATAGAACGACAGGGTAATCCAGGAAAACGGTCCCAGGCCGATGAACAGCCAGACGCTCAGATGCATGAGCACGCCAAGGATGACAAACCAGCGGCGGAAATTGACGCGGTTGAAGCAAGCGCGGATTCGACCGGGGCGATCGGGCGTGCGCCGGTACCACAAGGCCAACAGAAGCAGCGGCGCGGTCACTTCCCAGAACCAGGTGACGGCGGTGGCGACCTGGGTGAGCGGGTAGACCCAGGCCAGCCAGCTCATGTCCCAGCGCTGCCAGGAAGGCTCTTGCAAGATGTAATACAGGGCGGAGTAGCCGCCGAAAGGAGTCCAGTGGATGCTGATTTTTTGCAAGCCGGTGGTGCAATAGACCAGGACGAGTTGATAAATCGCCAGGTAGCGCGGCCAGGCAGGCACGCGCTGGCCGCTGGTCCAGCTCCCGGTTCGCAGCCGGCAAGCCAGCGACAGCGTGGCCGTCGAGCGGGCCAGGACCAACAGCCACAGGGCGTTACCGATCAATACATCGTCGATGCCGCTGATGTCGGAGTTGATGCCGGAAATGGCCAGGTAGGATTGCAGCAGCACCAGCGCGCTGGGGCGTCCGGCCAGGCCCAGGGTCAGGGCCAGTCCGGCCGCCGCAGCCACGCCGATCATCGCCCAGAGCGTGACCGGGGTGACGCCGCCCAAAAGGTGAAAAAGCCAAGGCGGTTCTCCAAGCGTGCCGTAGCCGCCGTCCTTGGCGTCCAGCCAGATGACGGGGGCCAGGCCATGACATACCACCGTGCCCAAGGTACCAAGGACGGTAAGCCCGCACGCGATGCGAAACAGGGCCAAACCCGTCCCCGGCTCGGTTTCCTCAAGCAGGCCAAGCCAGCGACCCCACAAACCCCGCCGGCCGGCGGAAGGAGAGGTGTTCACCATATCTTGAATAGGCCCTTCGGGCCGTTTTGCAAAACCATGTTGTCGCAATAATTTAAAATTGCATATTTTTTGGTTTGCCTTGAAGGAGTCGCCTTTGCCGACGATTCTATCGCGCACGGGAAGGATTGATACCTTTCATTATAGGGGTAGGGAGGAGCGGTTGATTCGCTCCCCCCTCCCTCCGAACCGGACGGGCGGATCTCCCGCTCCTCCCTACCCCTATAATGAAACCCCTTATTTCCCATCGCGTGGAGTATAAGTTGCCGGCGGCGGTTCTTCCGTTGTGGGAAGGTGGTAAATAACCAAACCCGGTTTCCCTGGGAAACCGGGTTAAGCGGCGCAGGTGCGGGCGCGATTTTAGTCGCCAAAGGGTTTGCCGCCGTACGGCTGTGGTTGGCCGTACGGGTGGCCGTATGGGTTGCCGTAGGCGCCCGGCGGCGGCGGGCCGTTGAGGAGGCTGTTCGGCACGGCCCAGTTCATGGTCGGGCTGACGAACACGGGGGCGTATTGCACGCGCTGGCCGGGGCTGTTCGACGGCTGAAAGTAGCCAGTGCTCTTGTAGTATTCCCTCCAGTCGATATTTTGCAGGGCCTCCCTGGATCGCACCTTTTCAAAGAAATGGTTCAGGCAATGGGCACTCATTCCAAATCCCTGGGCCTGGGCCGGATGCGAAACCCCCAAGATCCACAGACCAACTAATGAAAAAAAGATCCCTTGTTTCATTTTTTCTCCTTGAATTTAATGGGCTCTTCTTTCTCCCTGGTTCGTAATTTTCACGCGCTGGGACCAAAATCGAAGAAAACCCGGTTTCCCTTCCCTGGAAAACCGGGTTTAGCGGCGCACGTGCGGTTGGAGCTAGAAATTCGGGTAGCCGTAAGGATTCGGGCCGCCGTAAGGATTCTGCTGGCCATAGACGCTGGGCGGCGGATAGGGCGGGCTGCACGGCGGGCCGTTCAGGCAGCTGTTCGGCACGGCCCAGTTCATCGTCGGGCTGACGAACACCGGGGCGTACTGCACGCGCTGGCAGCCGCCGTTGGGGCCGTAACACTGGGCATTGATCTGGTAGCCGTGATTCTTGTAATAGGACACCCAGTCGATGCGATCGAGCATGGCGTAGTAGCGGCGCAGGGCGTCGTAGTAATCGTGCCAGAAGCGCTGCAGGCGTTCTTCCTCGGCGGACATGCAGCGATTGCGCTTGGCGAAGATGTTCCACCAGGGTTGATAACCGCCATAACCCAGGCTCCCCCAGCTGGCGTGCGCTCCTTCCGCCAGCACGAGCAGGCCCAGCGCGGCGCACAAAATAATGGCAAACCGTTTCATCGCGACTCCTTTTTGCTTATCCCCGATACCCGTGCCCGCGGGTAATCGACCCCGCCTGGGCAAGGCCTCAACCCGCGGCTCCAGTTTTCCGCGATGCGGCCTTGTTGCTGGTTCCCAGCGCCGCATCCTGCACCCCTAGCATCGACAGAACGACCGGCAAACTCCGAGAAAAAACCCCGCGCGGTTTTTCCGCACTTCCTTCTTTTATCGTTGCCGTGCGTAAAATCGGCAAAGCCAACTCAGAATCTCCAGTTTGACAGGATTGCGACTGGAGGGGACTTCCAACTTTCCCTTTCCAGTGATTTTTCAATAACCCTGGGGTGGTCGGGGATTTATTTGTCCGAGCCGGAAGCGTAAGCGACGGCGAAGCCTGGCGTGGGCCGTCGCTTACGCTTCCGGCTCGGAATCGGCGCGAGCGCCTCGGTCAGAATCGGCGCGAGCGCCTCGGTCAGACGATACCCCAGCCAAAATCCAGGTTTATTGAGAACGTACCCTTTCCACTCTCAACCCGCCACTGGATTTACGCTTAAACCTCTGGGACAATACTACGGTCGAGGCCCCTAACTCGGTTACTGTTTCGGAGCCTTCCATGCCATCGCCGTTTCCCGGAATGGATCCTTATCTGGAAAATCCCGACATTTGGCCGGATTTCCACGATGCCTTCGCGAGTGAAATCCGCCGCGAGTTGAATCGCCTCTTGCCCCAGCCCTATTATGCGCGGTTGGAGATGCGGCCGGAGCTGGGCATCGTGGAGGACGAAGGGCCGCCGCGGCGGATCATTCCCGATGTCGTGGCGGAGCACCACGGGCCTACGGCGGCTACCGCCGTGGCGATTCCACCACGTTCGGAAATCTCTCCCTCCGTCGCTTTCACGGTTCATGGTGAGCTTCTGCGGCACCACTTCGTGGAAATCCGCGATCCCGCACAGGACCATCGCTTGGTCACGTTGATTGAAATTGCGAGCCCTTCCAATAAACGCCCTGGCCCCGATCGCCGCGCCTACGCGAGAAAGCAGAGCGAAATCTTGCGGAGCGATGCCAATCTTGTGGAAATAGATCTGCTTCGGTCCGGCGACCGCTTTTTCGCCTATCCAGAACTGGAAGGCCTGGTGAGTAAACTTCCCTCTTCACTCGATTACCTGGTACTCGTTAACCGGTCGTGGAAGCGCGTCGATACCGCCCTGGATTTCCAGGTCTTTCCCATCGGCATTCGCGATTCACTGCCGTGCATCCCCATTCCTTTGAAAGAAGGCGAGGCGGAAATACCCCTTGACCTGCAATATTTGATGAACCTGGCCTACGACGGCGGTCCCTATCGCCGCGGGGC
>CAZFGM010000105.1:0-14742 GCA_964518515.1 uncultured Alcaligenaceae bacterium
GGAACCCGTAGGCGTTGGCTCGGATGTTTCCTATAATGTAGCTTCAGGAGGTAACGGTGTTTCCATATAACCCCCCACGCTGCTCCGCCGCGAGACATCCCCAAGGAACTGTACCAAAAGGGTGCGCGCTGTACTACGGCGCTACGCAGTTCCTTGGGAGGGTCCATTGAGTGGAGAAGCCGAATATTTTTTTTCCTTATGTTATTCGTTCCTCGGTGGCAGGAATTTGCACCGGTCCCAGAAACGCCGGCCGCAGCGGCTCGCCCTGGAACATGCGACGAACCAGCCGGCAGTCGTCGAGAAACTGTTCAGGGCTAACACGTCTAAACCGCCAAAATGAAAAGGGCGGATAGTGCATTATTTCATATTTTCCTATTTCTTCCTCGCCCCGGAGTACCTCTTCTATTTCATTAAGAAGTTGGATCGCCTCATTTACTTTGCCAAGGCGCCAAAGGAGCCAACTTTTTGCTTGACTATAGTGGAAGAATTCAACAAGATCCCTTCGAATGGCACTGAAACCATCATCCCTTTCATCCATGAAACGAATGTCACTGAAACCATCCAAGGCCAAGCGGCAAAGATTTTCCGGCATTGCCTCCTCTTTTCCCCAATAGGCTAAAGCAAGTAGAAAGAGTTGAGCCGGAGCCAATTCTTCAAGTTTTATTTCAAGGAACTGAATTGCTTCTTTCCAGCATCTTGCCCGCAAGAGTAATTCCAAAAATTCGGTTTTGCCTTTTTCCTTCTCGGCCAAACCCGGAAGGAATTCACGCAGAATTTGTCCGGCGCGAGGCACTCCTTCCTCGGTTTCGCTAAGAAAATCTGCCAGTTGGAGGCGATCGAACCGTCGGTAATCCTGAACGGCCAATACATCTGCTGCTTCCAACAAGCGATTCGGGGCAATCTTTCGCAATTGTTTAAGACAAGCTGTTGCCAATTTGGAGTCAAGATCGGATTGACCCAGGCAAACCAAAAATTCATCAGCGGCACTCCTTATTTCCCCTCCATGGACCATAGCCATTGCCCTGCAAAAATTCCTTTCTGTCAGTTTTCCTTGCAATTTACAAATCTGGGCCCATACGAAGGCCTTATGTTCCTCTTCATCCGGAGATTGAAAGCATTTTGCAACTTTGGTTAGAACTTCAAGGTCGGTGGCATAGTGGATTGATATCTTCGTGATAGGATGCCAATGGGAAAATTTCCCTGGGAACAGTTTATCAAAAAAAGGATCAGTTGGTGCAGCTGGAATTTCTTTAAAGAAAAAAGGATCTATTAGGTAACTTCCAGGCTGGCGATCTTTTTCGCAGCCCTCAAGAAATGCCAAAGCACCTTCCCGGTCCGCCAAGTAGTTATCCTTGATGAGCGTTTGAAGGAGCCGCCGAAATGAACGAGCCAACCTGGTGCGCGGCCGATCCAGGGTGAAAACGCTTTGATTAAGGAGGTTCAGGTTCTCGTAGCGCCGGATCACGCCGGAAAGCTCCTTGAAATCTAAGCGTTTGCGGAAACCCTGAATCTGCCGGCGCAGGACGCCGTGCTCGTCATCCAGGTCGGGCACGTTCGCTGCCACGAAATGCAGGCGAATTTTTTTCTTCAATCCCTCCGCCTCTTCGCGGCGAATGTCGCGGCAAACGCCTTCCAGGCCGGCCAGGTTCTGTTCATTCGGCGTGAACATCAGCACGACCGCATCCGGCAGCTGGCGCGTGCAAATGCCCAGGACGTCGGTGTCGCCGGTGCGCGAATCGATCAGCACGTAGTCGGGTTTCAACTCCTCTTCCCAGCCCTTTTTGGTGTCTTCAAAGAGAAGAAAGCCGTCCTCTTCCTTATAGAGCCGCTGCCAGTCGAGACTTGCCAGGGCATTGCGGTACGCCCGGTCGCGGCGCCCGGCCGGCATGACCCAAAGGCGACCGCCTTTTTTGCCGATCGGTTTTGTTTCGTAGATGTAGTCGAGAAGATTCGGGACTTCGAAGGTGCGGCGGAACTGGGTGACATATTCGACGATGCCTTCATGCGGCTTTTGCGGTCGAAGATGCTTGTAGGTTTCCAGGCCCGGCGCTTCGAGGTCGAAATCGACGACCAGGACCTTCCGGCCGCGACGCGCCAACTCGGCGGCGATGTTGACCAGAGCCATGGTGCGGCCGACGCCGCCCTTGAAGGAGTAGAACGTAATGACGTACAAGACGTAACCTCAGTCAATTCCTGGAACAAAGATCAAACGGCGGCCGGGCCTTGGCCACAAGTTCATTGCAATCTTTATGGTATCTTTGCTTAATGCGATTTACGCCCGCGGTCGGGTTTGACTCGGACGCGAGGACTGCTTGCTGCTTGCTCGTTTTCGCCGCAAGCAACCTTTCAAGATATTCCCGAAAGGGCGGGCAGTCGCGAAGCGCTTGCAGGACCTTGTTGTTGCTGCGGTTTTGCAGAAGTCGCCCACGCTCCCACCGAGAAATGGTGGCGAGCCCGAAGTCCGTAAGATCAGCAAGGTATTGTTGCGACCAACCAAACTTGTCTCGAATGGCTTTAATCTCGGAAGGGGTCAGGAGTCCTGCCGCGCGACAAAGAGCTTCGTCCCGCACTTTGGCTGCCGCGGGACCGCTCATCACCTCACCACATGTGTCGCACTTCTTGACAGGGACATTCTCCGCACGGACTTTCACGGTCTCATTGCCTAGATCGAAATCGAATTCTTCGCTCCGGGTAAATGAGAGGAGGTGCCCCTGGCCGCATTCTGGGCATTTTATGCCGGTTGGAAGTAGTTGTTCATTCATGGTTATTTCCCAATGCTTACTTCGGGTGAGCGCTCTCGTGGATGCTCTGGATATAAGCGTACTCTTGACCGATACGGCGTTGGCGAATCTGCAGCTTGACGAAGATATTCCTTGCATCCGTCATCTGCCAAGCGATTCCCGTTGAGCCGGGAGGGTCCCCTTGAGGTGCGCAGCGCAGCGTTGTTTTTTTCTTGAGAAGAGAGATGACGTACTCGACCATTTCCAACTCTCTCGGCTCTCGGTCGTGAAGCCACCGCAGAGCGAGTTTGCCCTCGATTCTCGCACGCTCGCTGAACTCCCAGTCGCAATCGTCACCCTCCAGTAGCTCCAAAAGTCGGGCGCGAGCCGCTTCTGGATTTTCGTAATCTTCTTCCGCCATTGACCCAAACCTCCAAGCGAGATTTGTTCTACTAACTTAGAGGCAGGCGGACAGTTTAGGTCGGTACCTTGTGGGCGCTTGATAAATCATATGATCAACAAAAAGATTAGTCAATGGTAAATATTAAAAAACCATATCATTTGACTACTCTATTCATTGGGCATAGCATTGCTGGTGGCGGGAATTGACGCGAGTTGGATTTTTCGATCCGCAAGGTAAATAACAACAGGTAGTTATGGAACAGCTCACTCACGCCAATGGTAAAGTGGTCTGACGCGAGTAGCGGAAACCCAAGAGTTTCGACGGTGCTCCATTTCCGTTCTCGCTATTTGTCACGATCCCCGGCCTGAGGAACAGGCAGTTGCATTATATAGTTTGCCGCCAGGGCCGGCGTAGGGCACCGGCCGGCCCGTTAGCCAGGCCTCGATCAGGGCATTGACCGTCTCGGGCGCTTCCTGCTGGACCCAGTGGGAGACGTCGGGGAGAAATCGCAAGGTAAAATCTCGGACCAGCTCTTCCGTGCCAAGCGTCAATTCTTTGCCCAAAGCGCTGTCCCGCTCGCCCCAGATCATAAGCGTAGGGATTTCCAGGATTGTTCGCTCCAAGTCGCGAAGTTGCTTGCGGGTGGGCCATTGGCGAAACAGGGCGCGGTAGTAGTTGAGCATGGCCGTCATGGCGCCGGGCCCCAGAGCCTGGCGGCGATAAACCACCAGCACTTCATCGGGGAACCGGCTTTTGTCCACCGCCATGTTTCCGATGACCTTGGCCCCAAATGCGGTCAAGAGCCATTCAGGGACAAAGGGAAGTTGAAAAAAGAAGATGTACCAGGAGCGGAGGATTTGCGGAAAGCGAAACAGCCGTGCGAAGAACAGGGCCGGGTGCGGCAGGTTGAGGACGATAAAGCGCTCGACCGGGCGCAGCGGCCTTAGGACAAAGCTCCAGGCGATGGCGCCGCCCCAGTCGTGGCCCAGCAACAGGGCGCAGGGTTTGCCGGCCGCGTCGATGAGGCCCGCCACATCGGCCAAGAGGTGCGGCAGGGCGTAATCGTCGATGCGCCGGGGCCGGCTGCTGCCGCCATAGCCACGCAGGTTCGGCGCCCAGGCCGTGTAGCCCAAGCGGGCCAACAGGGGAAGCTGATAACGCCAGGAGTACGCGCATTCCGGGAAGCCATGCAGACACAGGGCCAGCCGGTCGCCGTCGCCGCACTGATCGACTTCGAACATCAGACCGTTCGCCTGGACGAACCTGGTGCGGATAATTGGTTGCATGATTGACGTTTCGAATGCCGGCACCGGCCTTCACCCTGCGACTTGATCGCGGGTTCCCCATCCAGGTAAGAATTTCGTCTTTTTCCCTCACTGATCCGACTCCAGCACCGCCAGGAATGCCTCCTGCGGAATCTCGACCTGGCCGACCTGCTTCATGCGTTTCTTGCCGGCGGCTTGCTTGGCCCATAGCTTGCGCTTGCGGGTGATGTCGCCGCCGTAGCACTTGGCGGTGACGTTTTTGCGCATTGGGGCGATCGTCTCGCGGGCGATGACGCGGTTGCCGACGGCCGCTTGCAGGGCGATCTCGAACAGGTGGCGGTCGATCTCGCCGCGCAGCTTCTTGACCAGCTTGCGGCCGCGGCGGTCGGCGAAGGCGCGATGCACGATCGTGGACAGAGCGTCCACGCGCTTGCCGTGCACCAGAATGTCGAGGCGCACCAGGTCCGCCGGGCGGTAGCCGAGGAATTCGTAGTCCATCGTGCCGTAGCCGTGCGTCACGGACTTGAGCTTGTCGTACAGGTCGTAGATGACCTCCGCGAGGGGCATTTCGTAGACGAGAATGGCCCGCGTCGGGCTGAGGTACTCGGTGCGGATGTAGATGCCGCGGCGCTCGGTGGCCAGCTGCATCAGGTCGCCGATGTTTTCCGACGGCACCAGGAAGCTGATGCGCACGAAGGGCTCGCGGAATTCCTCGATCTGGCCGGGGTCCGGCACTTTCTGCGGGTTATCGATGGTAAGAATCTCGCCCTTGCGTGTGAGTATCTCGTAGGTGACGTTGGGCGCGGTGGTTACCAGCTCGACGGCGCTGTCGCGCTCGAGGCGCTGCTGGATGATTTCGCGATGGAGCATTCCGAGAAAGCCGCAGCGGAAGCCGAAGCCGAGTCCCTCGCTGTTTTCCGGCTGGTAGGTGAAGCTGGCGTCGTTAAGGCGCAGCTTCGCCAAGGCCTCGCGCAGCGTTTCGAATTCGTTGTTGTTGACGGGATACAGGCCGCTATAGACCATCGGCTTGGGTTCCTTGTAGCCGGTCAGGGCTTCTTCGGCCGGGCGCAGGGCGTCGGTCACGGTGTCGCCGAGGTGCACGTCGGACAGGGTCTTGATCTGGGCCATGAGGTAGCCGACCTGGCCGGCGGACAGTTCCTTGCACGGCGTCATGGCCGGGCGGAACTGGCCCAGCTCGATGATCTCGTGCTCGGTGCCGCCGAGCATCAGGCGAATCCGCTGGCCCTTGGTCAACCGGCCTTCCTTGACGCGGACGTAAACCACCACGCCCCTATACGCATCGAAATGGCTGTTATAGACCAGGGCCCGCAGCGGCGCGTCCGGACTGCCTTGTGGCGGCGGCACCCGGTCGATGATGGCCTGCAGGATGGCATCGACCCCCTCGCCGGTCTTGCCGCTGGCTTTGACCACGTCGGCCGGGTTGATGCCCAGGGCCTGTTCCATTTCGCCGAGGACCACGTCGGGCCGGGCCAACGGCAGATCGATCTTGTTCAACACCGGCACGATGACGAGGTCGTGTTCCATGGCCAGAAAGGCGTTGGCGACCGTCTGGGCCTGCACCCCCTGGAAGGCATCGACCAGCAGGATCACGCCCTCGCACGCGGCCAGGGAGCGGGAAACCTCGTAGCTGAAATCGACGTGGCCGGGGGTATCGATGAGGTTTAATTCATACCGGTTTTCGTTTAGCGGCGAGCCGGAGGCGAGCGCGCGTGGCCTGCTCGCCTCCGGCTCGCCGCTAAACGAATGGTAGATGGTCACCGGGTGCATGCGGATGGTGATGCCGCGCTCACGTTCGAGGTCCATGGAATCCAGGTGCTGGGCCTGGAAATCGCGCTCGGTGATGGCCCCGGTCTTGAGGAGGAACTGATCCGCCAGCGTGCTCTTGCCGTGGTCGATATGTGCGATTATCGAGAAATTGCGAATGTGGCTGGTCATGCTTTCGCGGCCGGAGGCCAAAAAAACCAAACTTCGGAAGCCAAACTGACTTCCGAAGTTTTATTGAGTATACCGAGTTGGCCGGAGAATGGATAGGGCATCTGGCACACGAGAACCGATTACCAGAAACCGCTTCAGGTCTTATGATAGAGAGTGGCCGTTTCCCTCTGGCGGAAGGGGTGTCGCTCATGAATCGCAATACGCTCCTTTTCGGGGCCCTTGTGGCGGCTGGGCTGGTCCTGGCCCTGGTGTTCTTCTGGCCGTTCGGCAACGACGCCCAAACCCTGCGCTTTCCCGGCACGGTGGAAATTCAGGAAGTTCGCCTGGGCTCCAAGGTGGGCGGGCGGGTTAAGAACGTGGAGGTCCGCGAAGGGGATCAAATCGAGCCGGGCAAGGTGCTCGTGGTGTTTGACGTGCCCGAGTTGGAAGCGCAGCGCGAGCAACAGGAAGCGCGGGTCAGGGCGGCCAAGGCCGAACTGGATCGGGCAGTGTACGGCTGGCCGGAGGAAAAGAGAGGCACCCTGGCGGCCATGAAAGCTGCCGAGGCCCGCAGGGACCGGATTCATAAAGGCTGGCGCAAGGAAGAGATCAAACAGGCCGAAAGTGAATTGGTCAGCGCGGAAGCCGATTGGAAGAAAGCCGAAGATAAATTGGCCCGTACCTTGGCCCTCTTTCAACAGCGGTCGGCCTCCAAGGAAGATTACGACGAAGCCAAGGGGACCCGCGATGCCGTCTTTGGGCGTTACCACGCCGCCAAGGCCCGCCACGACATGCTCCACAAGGGAAGCCGGGAGGAGGACAAGCGCGAGGCCGAGGCCGAATTTGACCGGGCCGTGGCCAAGGTCGCCGAGCTCGACCGCACCCGGCCGGAAGAAATTGCCTTGGCCCACGCCCGCTATCAGGAGGCCCTGGCCAAACTCAAGGAAATGGACGTCAACCTCAAGGAACGCGAGGTAATCGTGCCGCCCGAGCTGGGCAAGGCCGCGGTCCAGGTGGTGGCGGTCCGGCCGGGCGACCTGGTAGCGCCGGGCCAGCCGGTGGTCCGCGTCCTGCGCATCGAGGACCTGTATATTCGCATCTATGTTCCCGAAACCCAAATCGGCAAAGTGGAGGTGGGAACCACGGCCGAGATTACCATCGATTCCCATTCCCGCACATTTACCGGCCGGGTGATTGAAAGAAATCCGGTCAGCGAATTCCTGCCGCGCAACGTGCAAAGTAAGGACGAGCGCCGCCATCAAATGTTCGGCGTCAAGGTGGCCATCGATAAGGACCACGGCATCTTCAATGCTGGCATGGCGGCCGAAGTGGTGGTGCGTGTGGGAAAATAACGAGCCGCCGGGTTTATCCCGGCGGGGTCAACCCCGCCGCTCGCCAAATGAATCGCAACCACGGCCTTTGAAGGCTCAACTCTTCCCTTGCGGAATCGGCCGGCCCATGCGGGTCAGCAGCATTTTCATATCTTCCCAAACGTCTTTTTTCTTGTCCGGACTGCGGTGCGGCAAGAGGTACGCCGGGTGGTAGGTGACAAGGACCGGGATGCCGCGGAAGTCGTGGAAGCGGCCGCGCAGCCGGCCCAAGGGCACGGTGGTGCTCAGCAGGTTGGCGGCGGCGCACCCACCCAGGGCACAGATGTACTTGGGCTGCACCAGGTCGATCTGGCGCTCGAGAAACGAGCGGCAATTGGCGGCTTCATTGGGCAAAGGCGTGCGGTTGCCCGGCGGCCGGCATTTGAGGATGTTGCAGATGTAAACTTCCTCGCGCTGGAAGCCACATGCGGCGATGATCTTGTTGAGAAGCTGACCGGCGGCCCCAACGAACGGCAATCCCTGGGCGTCTTCATCGGCTCCAGGCGCCTCGCCCACGAAGCACAACTCGACTCCCGGCGACCCCTGGCCGAAGACCGTCTGCGTTCGCGTCGCCGCCAGTTCTTTGCAAAGGCAACAGCCCGCCACTTCCTGGGCCAGAACCTGCAAGGCCTGGCGGCGCTCCTCCAAACTCAGGGAAGAAACTCCTGCCGGAGGAGTCGAAACTGGCTCGGCAAACAAGCTTGTCGGCGCCGCCCCGGGGGAAGCCGGCGCGGAGGATGGCTCGGCCGCCAGCACTTCGGCTGCCGCCTGCGGCAGCCATTCCACCCCGGCTTGACGCAAACTTTGCAGGTGCCCTTGAATTTGCCGAGAAAGCTCTTGGCGGTCCAGCTGGGACATGGAGATCCTTTCCTAAGAATAGGTTTTCCCTCGTTCCCAAACTCTGTTTGGGAACGCCAGTCCGCGAAACTCCGTTTCGCAGCCACCATCCATTGTCGAGGAACTCGGTCCCTGGCGCTTCGCCGAAACAGAGTTTCGGGGACCGGGGTTCCCAAACAGAGTTTGGGAACCAGAAACAAGTCACCGCACTCCAAAGTCTCCCTCGACCTATAATCACGCCTCCGCCAGTTCCAAGAATCGCGCCCCAACGTCAAAAAGCCCTTCCTTGATTTTATTGCAGCGGACGATTTGCGCCCGCAGGCGCAAAGGCGGGCCCTGGCCGCGCGGCAGAAAAATCACCGTGACTTCCAGGCCCACCGGTACCGTGGTGATGAACGCCAGGCCGCCCTTGGAAAGGTCGCGGGCGTAGCCGGTGATGGGGCGGGCGGCTTTGGCGGTTTCCACTTCGACAGGATCATTGAAAACCACGCGCGGATGGGCGCGGCGTTCATCCCCGGGCAAGAAAGCCGGCTGGCGGCTCTCCAGCAAGGCGTTAACCGCCTGGTGCACTCCCAGGAGGGGGTCCGGCCCGGCCGGAACTGCTCCGGGCGGGACCGCCGGCGGCTGAAAACTGCAGCCCAGCTCGATCAGGTCGCCGCCGAGGGTGCGGCAATGGCGGATTTCGGCGGGCAGGTAGATCATCTTGTTGTTGGCGGTCAGGCCGATCAAGACCCGCTGCGTGGCGGCCAGACCTGCCTGCAACAGGGCGACGCCGCTGGTGGAAAAATTGCGCGACACCGCTTCGTAGGCCGCCTCCCAGTCCACGCTGCCGTCGGGCCGGATGGGGGCCACGCGCAGCGGCTGATGCACGGCCAGGCGCGGATCGCCCCGCTTTTCTTGTCCCGAGGCGCGGTCGAGGGTGAGGATCAAGCGGCGGCCGCCCATCTCGTAGCCCAGGCCGTCCAGAAACGAGCGCATCAGCAGGATGCCGCGGCCGCTGGCCAGGAACAAATCGGCTTCCTCGCCGGCAGCGCGGTTCAAAATCCGGTCATGGTCGAACCCCTTGCCCTGGTCGGTAATGATCCAGCGACAGCGCTGGCCGTCGTAATCGACGATGACGTCCACGACGCGCTGATAATAATCGGGATTTGAGGCACGCTGGGCCAGGACCTGGGCGAACGAATTGTCGTCGCGCTCTTTCAGGTCGGAGCCCAACTCGAGGTTGCCGTGGATGATGGCGTTGGACAGGGCTTCATGCAGGGCGATCATTAACTTGGCCGAGCGCGATTCCTGGCAAGCGCCGCACAGGACCGCCTTTTGCCGCAGGTACTCCACGGTGGGCTCGATCCAGTCCGGCCGGCTAGGCAGGCTGAGCTGCATCTGTTCCGTGACAACCAGGGAAGGAAGATGCGGGGCATCGTTGGCGGACATGGTGTTGTGCGACATCACCTGGAAAAACCTCGGCGCTTATGCCTCGGGCTCAATTCCCATGGCCTTCAATTGGGCCGCCAGCCGCTCGGCGCGCTGCTGGGTTAGTTCTTTCTCCTGTTGGGCTTTTTCTCGCTGTTGGACAAGTTCAAGGTAAGTCTCGAACTTCTTGTTGTCGGGACCGTAAAGACGCAAATCCCCATCGACCAACTCGAAACGCACCTTCAAGCGCGGGCTGATCCAGCCGTTCATTTCAGGGATTTCGGTTAATTCACTGTTGGAGCGAATCCAGCCACTCAGATCGCCGTCTTCGGGATCGTAGAGGTAATATTCCTCCACGCCATATTTTTCGAAGAACTTGAATTTGCCGAGGAGTTGACCTGGACGGTTTCCCGGAGAATAAATTTCGAATATCACCTGGGGAGCGATGTTGGCCTCCAGCCATTGCAAGTAGGATCCGCGATCCCCCTTCGGTCGCCCGAAAACCACAAATATGTCGGGAGCCGTGCGAATGAGGTTGTTTCCTTCGACCGGATACCATAAGAGATTCCCGGCGACAAAGACGTGCGGATCGTCGCGAAAAACCGCATCGAGCCCGCCCTGGATGGTCACGATCCAGCGAAATTGTTTGGTGTTGTCGGCCATGGGCAGACCATCGCTTTCGGGGTAGCTTACCTCTGGCTTGTTGAGAATGGAAATTGTTGCGCTCATTTCTCTTCCTCCACAACTTGCAATTATACTCGATTGGCGGCGGCGCCGCGACATGTTTTGCGCTTGTCCTGCAGGGAACGCCATAGAGGGGGTCCTTACAGAAGAACAAATCTCCGGGTCGTGCACCCATTCAGCGGCGCGTCAACCAGTCCACGACGCGTTGTTCTCCCCAGCGAAGGCCGCCGGCGCCGTCCCAGCCGAGAAATTCCAGGTGGCCGCCACGGGGTACCAGGTGCACTTCCATGCCATCCGGAAGCCGCAGGCGCTCGAAGGGCTCGACGGCGATGAACGGATCGTCGCGGGCGGACAAGATAAAGGTCCGCGCCTGGATGCGTTCCAACAGAGGAAAGGCCGAGGATCGCCGGTAGTAGTCGACAGCGTCGCCAAAGCCGCCGCGCGGCGCGGTGTACCGATCATCGAAGAGGCGCAAGGTCGTGGCACGCCCAAACCGGACCACGGGCAAATCCGGGAAGAAATGCTGGTGCCGCCGCACCTGGCGGATCAGGGAGCGGACGTAGAACTTTTCATAAGAGCGGTTGCTGGGGGCGGCAAGCAGAACCGCGCAGGCCTCCAGGTCGATGGGCGGGGACACGGCGGCGACGCGGCCGAGCCCGGGCACCGGCGCGGCGGCGGCTTCGCCCGCCAGTTTCAAAATGATGTTGCCCCCCAGGGACATACCGACGAGATCAATCCGCGATGCCGGCGTCCAGGAGTGCACGGCGGCGACGGCGGCGCGGACGTCGGCGGAGCAGCCGCCGTTGTACAGCGTGCGGGCCAGGCCGGCGCCGGCGCCGGCGCCGCGCAAATCCAACCGCACCACGCGGAGCCCCCGGTCCAAGAGGGCGTTGGCCAGGCGGATCATGTACTTGGAGCGGTGCGAGCCGCCCAGGCCGTGGACGAACAGCACCACGCCCTGGCCCGGCCGCCAGCGCGGCGGCAGGCTGTCGTGCCCCACCAGGCAATCGCCGTCCGGCATGACAAGGGAATAACACTGGCTGGCATAGCGCAGCTTTTGTCCGGGAAGGAGATTGGCCAGTACGGTTTGCACGTGGGGATTGCCCAGCAAGGGCAGGGGGCGGAATGGCGGCACGGGCGGCACGGTATCCACCCCGGATACGGTCTTTTTATCTTGCACGAGCCGGCGGTTTCGAGTAGCTTGGTGAATAATTGGCCCAGCCTCTTTATCCTTCCCGGCCACTCTATTTTCACCCTTGGGGAAATCAAGATGCCGGACCACGAAAAAGAGTTCCACGATTTGCTCCAGGGCATTCAAGTAGGGTCCGAGGAGGCGGCCAAGACCTTTGTTGAGCGCTACGGCAACGCCTTGTTACGCGTCATCCGCCGCCGGTTGGAACCGCATTTGCGGCGGCAGTTTGATTCCACGGATTTCCTTCAGGACGTGTTCGCCACGTTTTTGTGCAAGCCGCCGCAACCGGGGGCCTTCGCCGACGCCAACGCCCTGTTCGTTTTTTTGACCAGGTTGGCCCGCAACAAAGTCCTGGGCGCCTTGCGCCGCCAAGACCGGCGCAAATGGAATAACCAGCGCGAGCATTCCCTGGAAGGTTCGGCGCAGGCAGAGGCCCGCCGCGTCCTGGGACCGGAGCCCACCCCCAGCGAGGTGGCCGTCGCCCAGGAAACCTGGACGGGCATGCTGGCCGGAAAAACCGCCACCCACAAGAAAATCCTGAAATTGCTCAAGCAAGGCCATTCTCCCGCCGAGGTTGTCGATTTGCTGGACATTCACCCGAAAATCGTGCAACGGGTTTTGCAGCGCGTTCGTTCCCGGATGGAATCATGACGTCCTTGAACCAAACCGTGGTTGCTCCGTCGTCCCGAAAGCACAGGGCGCCGGCGCCCCTGGTGCTGGAGTTGCGCGACGAGCTGCGCCGCGGCGGCAATGTCGTGTCCTTGCTGGACAGACACCCGGAAGTGGCCGACCAGAAGCTTATCGTTCTCGACTTGATGAGCGAGGAGTTCAGCTATCGGCAGGCGGCCGGCCAGGAGCCGGACCCGGAGGCCCTGGCCGGGCAAATGCCACGCTTCCGGTCGTCGATCTGCAAAGTCCTGGTTTCCCAACAATTCCTGGCCGAGTTTCAACACCTGATTCCCCCGGACGAACCGACCCCCTGGCCGAAACCCGGAGAAACCGTGAACGGTTTCTTCCTGGAGCGCGAGCTGGGCCAGGGGGCCTTTTCGCGGGTGTATCTGGCCCGCGAAGAAGAACTGGGCAACCGGCCGGTGGCCCTGAAAATCACCCACTGGAGCGGCAACGAGGCCGACATCCTCGGCCAGCTGCGCCACGACAATATCGTCCCCGTTCATTCCCTCACCTATGCCGGCTGCTCGGGATGGGCCCTGGTGTGCATGCCGTATTTCGGCCAGGCTACTCTGGAGGACGTTCTTGATTATGTTTTCGCCGGCGGAAAAACCCCGGAAACCGGCAAAGCGATCCTGGAAGCGGTGCAGCCGCCGGCGGGGGAAGAAGCCGTGCTGCCGCGCAGCTCGCCCCGCCCGCTGTTGCAATCCGGAACCTACGTCGAAGCCGTCGTGGACATCGGCATCCAGCTCGCCGAGGCCCTGGCCTTTGTCCATTCCCAGCGGATCTTCCACCGCGATCTGAAACCCTCCAACGTCTTGATGGGGCCGGACGGCAAACCGCGCCTGTTGGATTTCAATCTCTCCTTTGACCAGAAAGGCCCGGAGCTTTTCCTGGGCGGGTCCCTGCCTTACATGGCTCCCGAGCAGCTCCGAGCCACCGATCCCGAATACACCGGACCGCCGGTGCTGCTGGATGCCCGCTCCGACCTGTATTCCCTCGGCGTGATCCTTTATGAGATGCTGGCCGGCGTCCATCCCCTGGCGGGCCTGTCGTGGAAGGGACCGGACAAAAAACTCCGCCGCCGACTGTTGGACCGGCTGCCGCACGGGCCTCAACCCCTCGGGGCCATCAACACCCAGGTCAACAAGGACCTGGCCGGCATCATCCACCGCTGCCTGGCCTATCGCCAGGAAGACCGGTTCGCTTCGGCGGAGGAACTGACGCGGGCCTTGCGCGGCTACCTGACGCCGGCCCAGCGCGCCGGCCGCTGGCTGCGCCGCCATTGCCGGCCCCTGCTGGTCGGAACGGCCACGCTCCTTCTTGGCCTAGTGCTGCCCCTGGCCGCCTATTATCTCCAGCGTGCACCTTACGAGGAACGCCAGGTGCAACAGGCCTTGGAGGCCTATCAGGCGGGCCGCTTTGCCGAGGCGCGGGCATACCTGGACCCCGTGGTTCCGGGGGGTTCGTCGCGGGTGCATTTCCTGCGCGGCATGACGGCGCTGCACCTGAAGGACTGGGAGGCCGCCCTGGCCGATTTCCGCCAAGCCGAGCAAGACGGCCGCACCAAAGCGTGCCTGGCGTTTTGTTACAGCCAGAAGGAACCGCCCCGCCTTGACCTGGCCGTACACCTCTATAAAGAAGCGATCGCCCGAGGCTATGACGGCGCCGTGGTGTACAACAACTTGGGCTATTGTTGCTTTCGCAGCCCAGGGCAAAATTCGAAGGCTTGCTTTGCCGCCGGCCGCTTGAACGAAGGAATCCAGGCCCTGGAAAAGGCCCTGGCGCTGGACCCGAAATTGCAATCCGCCTACCACACTCTGGCCTTGATCGATCTGCAAATCGCCTGGGGCCAGCCGAAGTACGTGCCGCGCCGCGGGATGAAATGCATCACCAAGGCGCTGGAGAATGGCACGCCCAACGGCCACCTGTACCTGGATGCGGCCTGCCTGTATGCACTGGCCGGCCAGCGCGCCCCCGACCAACCTTGGGCCAAGCAAGCCTTGACCTATGTGTTAAAAGCCATCGAGTTCGGCGTTCCGCCATCGCGTTTGCAGAACGAAATTAACTTGAGAAATCTCCGCACTCACCCGCGCTACTTGCGGGCCCTGGCCCTGCCGGCCCAGACCCCTCTGGGACCTCCCCTCCAGCATTTTCTGAACCCGGTTCCACAACTTTTTTGAACAATGGTGCCCGAGGTAATCGCGCCGGTTCCGAGCCGGAAGCGTAAGCGACGGCCACGCCAAGCCTTCGGCCG
>CAZFGM010000106.1:0-14727 GCA_964518515.1 uncultured Alcaligenaceae bacterium
CCGGGCCGCTGGCCGGGACGGTTCAGGTAGAGGAAGTTTTCCACCGTATCGTTGGCCACGTAAATATCGGGCCGGCCATCGCCGTCAAAATCGGCGATGATCACCCCCAGGCCGAGACTGACTTTGATGGGTTCGCCGTGCTTGTCTTTCTTGTCGCCCGGTATGACCAAGCCGGCCCGGACCCCCACTTCGGTAAAGGTGCCGTCGCCGTTGTTGCGGAACAAGAGGTGCCGCAATCCCTGAAAGGTCCGGGGACGACACACGTCCTGGGGAAAGCGGGGGGAATAACCCGGGCATACCGGATGATTCTGCGGCGACCAGTCGCCGTACTGGCATACATACAGGTCGGCAAAACCGTCGCCGTCCAGATCGACCCAGGCGGCGCTGCTGCTCCACGTGATGCCGGTCAGCCCGGCCTTTTCGCTCACGTCCACGAGCTTGCGGCCTTTGGACGGATTCTTCGGATCGACCGGCTCGTTGTGGTACAGGGCGACCCGTGCCCAGCCCGTGACCAGCAGGTCGGGCCAGCCGTCGTTGTCGTAATCGGCCACGGCGCAGCCGTGGGTGTAGAACACCGTTTGCTTGGGCATGACCTTGGCGGTGACGTCCTCGAAGCGCCAGTTGCCCAGGTTTTTTAACAACCGGCCCGGATGGCCGTGAATGGCCTTAATGACCTGTTTCTTGTGCTGGAGGACGTTAAAGGGCGCGTCAAAATAACCGCCGCCGGGAAGGAAAATATCCACCAGGCCGTCGCCGTCGAAATCGAACAGCGCGGCGCCGCCCCCGAGGGAATCCAGAATGGCATACTGCAGGCCGTTGTAATCATTGCGGTAACTGAAAGGTTTTCCCAGCGCGGCGGATTTGTCTTCGAACAAGGGCGGTCCGAGGAATTTCTGTGGGTTATTTTCGGGAGTGGGACCGGGCCGCCGCCAATGGGCCCACAAAAAATAGCCGCCGGCCAGAAGAATTAGAAACAAAGCCAGCAGAACCCCGCGGTGCAAAAACCGGGATTTCTCCCGGGCAGAGGACACCCCTCCCGGTAATCGCGGCGGGGCGGGGGTGGTTATGCCGCTTTCCACCGGGGGACTCGGAGGAGGACTCGCTTGGACTTCCGGTGACGGGGGATTGTGCATGGCCGTGCCTATGTGTTGGGACATGTCCAAGGAATCATTTGCGCCTTTCGAATTCACGCATCATCTGGCGGAAGCGCGGATCGTGGCGAATGGAATCCAGATCGCGGTCCTCGCGCATGTAGCGGAAGTCGCGGTACCCCAGCTCGATGGCGCGGCGTAGGGTTTTCAGGGACAGGTCGGTTTTTTTCACCAGCGCGTAGCTGCACGCCAGGTTGTAATGCGCCAACGGGTCCTGCGGCCGCAGCGTCACCAGGCGCTTGTCGATTTGCAAGCCTTCGAAATAGCGGCCCTTGAGGGTGAGGTTGTTGCCCTGCACGCGCAGGACGTCGACGTATTCGTTATAGCGTTCGAGAATTTTGGCGAAGAAGTCGATTTCGAAATCGAGCTGGTTTTGCTCCGCCGGGCGGACCAGCGTGGCGGCTTTGCTTTCGGTCGGTTTCCCCGGGTTGGCCATGTCTTCCCCCAACTTGAAAAGTCTTGCGGCACCACGGATTAATAATCTTTGCTCAGTATAGCGGTCGTTTGCAAAGCAAGCAATTGTTTCCGCAATTTCCGGCATTTCCATCTCCCGGAATTATAACCAGACGGCGGGGAAGTGCAATTGGCGGCGGGATTCGTAGGACAGGTTTTTAACTTGTCCAAATCCCGACAGGTTAAAAACCTGTCCTACGATCCGGGTTGCAAGGTCAAGACGGCGACTTCGGGACGGACGCCGTAGCGCAGGCGCAGGCCAAAGCCGATGCCCTTGTTCACATAGACGAGAGTTTTGCGGTAGGCATACAGGCCGGCCGCGAAGCGTTTGCCCTTGGCTCCCAGAGCGATGCGGCCCAGACCGGGCAGGTTGATCTGGCCGCCGTGCGTGTGGCCGGACAGCATCAGGTCGCAGCGATGCTCGGCCAGATGCTCCACCGTGTGGGGATTGTGGGCCAGGACGACGCGCGGCACCGTCGGGCACAGGCCGTGGAAGGCCCGGTCCAGATCGCACATGCGGCTCCACAAATCGGCCACGCCCGTCAGGTGCAAGCGCCGGCCGCCCTTGATCAGGGGCACCGTTTCGTTGTGCAGCACCCGAATGCCCTGGGCGGTCAGGGCCTTGTCCACCGCTTGATGCAGATGGCGATAGCGCCGCCAACCCAGAGAGTTGCGCACGGAATAATCGTGATTGCCCAGGACCGCATACACGCCGTGCGGGGATTGCAGCCGGCTCAGGGACCGGGCCACCTGCTCGACGTGGCGGAAGCCCTTGTGGATAAAATCCCCCGTCAGCACGATGACGTCGCCGTGCTGGTCCATGGCCAGATCGACCGCCTCGGCCAGGTACGCCGGCGTGACGTGGCGGCCGCAATGAAAATCGGAAAGCTGCACGATCTTCAGGCCGTGAAAGGGATCGGGCAAGCCAGCGATGGGGATGTGATGCCGGTTGAGTTCCAGCCAGTGAGGTTCGACGCGGGTGGCGTAGGTCAAGCGGGCCCAGCTCCGGCCCAGCCAGCGGGCCAGGCGGCCCGGTCCCGGTTCCGCCCGCGCTTGCCGGCGAAACCATTGCATCACCTGATGGATCATTGCCGCTCCCGGGTTGTCCTTTGTCAGTTGTCCGTTGCCGGTTGCTTGTGGGCCTTCAAGCTTCGATTGACGGGTACGTGGTACCGCCTTCAGGCGGTACCACCGGCTAAAGCCGGGACTACGAACTCGGGTCCACTACCAACCCGTGGCCTCAACGAACACACAACCCTACCATCTAGTCTAGGGTATCGGGAAAAATTCCTTTTGCAAAAGAAACTTCCGGAGCCTTGCGGCCTCGGAAGTTTCCTTGCAAACCAAACCGCGGGGGAGTCCCCGCGGGTTTGCGGATTGGTTGTCAATCTTCCACTTCTAAATCGTCTTCCTCCTCTTCATCGTCCTTGTCGTCTTCGTCTTCGTCTTCTTCGTCGTCAAAATCCTCATCGTCGAAATCTTCATCGTCGAAATCTTCATCGTCGAAATCGTCGTCGAATTCCTCGTCCTCCAGGTCTTCGTCGTCGAAGTCCTCGTCCTCCAGGTCTTCATCGTCAAGGTCCTCGTCCTCTTCGTCGTCCTCCTCTTTTTTTTCCTCCTTGTCGCCCTCCTCATCTTCATCCACATCTTCCTCGTCGCCGCTCTTGGGGCGGCGACCGGCATACGGCGCGGGAACCCGATCCAGGCCGGCGTCGGCCAACAGCCGGTCCAGCAACTCCAGCTCGGGTAGGCTCTCCAGCAATTTTCCACCGGACATACAAGGTCCTCGATCTGAGAAAAAAAGGGACTTCCCGGACGACCGCCAGGGCAACTGTACAAGCCCGGCGTGGCTTGTCAAGGGATTCGGCCCGGACGTTTGTTCTCCAGGGTTTCTACCGGGGTTGTATCCCTAAAACCAAGCGGGACAACCCCTTTTTCCGTTTTCCGGCCGGGCCAAGGTATTTCCTTAGGTAATGAAGTTTCCGCGGCTTGTCAAGCGGGCCAGATCCCTTTGGGAGTTCCTTCCTCGCCACGGATTGACAGGGAATAATGGAAGTTTTCCGTCGCGGCGCAGCTGCGGGTTGAGGGTCTGGTTTCGGATTCGGATTTTGGCTTTCGAAATTGTTTTGGCTTTCGCTATTCGGATTTCGGATTTTGCTTCCTCAATTCAACTCCACCGCCTCCTCCCAGTGTTCGTACAAGGTTTGCAGTGCAGTTTTGGTTTCTTCGAACGCCCGCATGGTTTCCTTGACCTTGTCGCCGTCGCGGTACAGTTCCGGCGAGGCCAGCAATTTTTCCAGGTCGCGCAGGTGGGTTTCCTGAGAAGTGATATCCGCTTCCAGGTCTTCGATCTTGCGGTAGGGAAAGCGGCGCTTGCGCTTGGACTTGCCGGCGCGGGCTTCGCTAAGAGGCGAAGACCGGAGCGCTTCCGCTTCCGGGGCGGCAGGCACGGCGGCGGGTTGCAGCGCCCGCATGCGCTCGTAGGTATCGTAGTTGCCGTGGATCACCTGGCCCCGGCCGTCGCCTTCCAGGACCAGGAGCATATCGACCACGCGATTAAGGAAATAGCGGTCGTGGCTGACCACCAGCACGGTGCCCTCGAAATCGAGCAGGGCCTGTTCCAGGGCATGGCAGGCCCACAGGTCCAGATGGTTGGTGGGTTCGTCCAGGATCAGGACGTTGCAGCCCGCGGCGACCAGGCGGGCCAGGGCGGCGCGGCTGCGCTCGCCGCCGCTCAGGTTGCCCACGACTTGATTCACTTGATCGCCGACCAAGCCGAACCGGCCCAAAAGGTCGCGCAGGGCCTGGTCGCTGACGTCGCGGGCGTCGTCGGGCCGGATGGCCCGCAGCACCGCTTGCTCGGCGGGCAAGCATTGCAAGTGTTGATCGTAATAGCCGAACTGGACGCGGTGGCCGCGGTGCACGGCGCCGGCATCGGGGGCCTCCTCGCCCAGCAGCACGCGCAACAGCGTGGTCTTGCCGCTGCCGTTGGGGCCGAGGATGCCCAGGCGCTGGCCGCGCTGGAGCGTGAAATTGAGGTTTCGAAACAAGGGACGGTCGTAGCCTTTGCTCAAGTCTTCGACCTGGAGGACGACGTCGCCCGAACGGCGCACGGCCCCGAAGTGCAGGCGCGGCACCTCGATGAACGCCGGCCGCTCGACGCGTTGGAGGCGATCCAGCGCTTTCTGCCGCGACTGGGCCTGTTTGTGCAGCTGGCCGTAGTGGACCCGGCGAATGTAATCTTCCTGTTTCTCGATGTACTCCTTTTGCGCCTGCCAGGCCTTGAGCTGCTGTTCGAAGCGTTCCTGGCGGAGCCGCCAGTAGGCCTGGTAGTTGCCGGGATAGTCCTGGATCGTGCCCGCATTCATCTCGAAAATCCGGGTCACGACCTTGTCGAGGAAATAACGATCGTGGCTGACGATCAACATGGCCTCGTCGGGTTGATGGATCAGGTAGTCCTCAAGCCAGCGCGTGGCGGCAACGTCGAGGTGGTTGCTCGGCTCGTCCAGGAGCAGGACGTCCGGGGCGGCGAGCAGCAGCTTGGCGAGCATGAGCCGGCTGTGCTGGCCCCCGCTGAAGGTCTCGACAGGCCGGTCGTATTCCGCCGGCGTGAAGCCCAGCCCGTCGAGCACGTGTTCGACGCGGTGGTCCACGTTGTAGGCGTCGTGATGGCGGAGCAATTCGTTGAGCCGGTCGTAACGCAGGGTCAGGTTCTTGCGGGCGGCGTCCTCGGTGGCCCCGGCCAGGGCCTCGGCCGTGTGAATCAGATCGTCGTGCGCGACCACCAACTCCTCTAAGGCGCCGCGGGCTTCCTCGAACAACGAGCGTCCGGGAGCGAATTCGGCCTGCTGGGTCAAGAGAGCCGCGCGGGCGCCGGCGTGCAAGCGGACTTCGCCCGTGTCGGCCGGATCGAGACCCGCCAGGATGCGCAGCAGCGTCGTTTTGCCGACGCCGTTGGGCCCCACCAGGCCGATGCGTTGCCCGCCGAATAACTCGAAGCCGAGATCCTCGAACAAAGGATCGCGATCGAAACTGCGGGAAAGTCCAGTGCAGCTTAACAGCAACATACCGAAAGGATGCCAGACAGGGGCATTATTGGCAAGAGCGATGGCCCTGGCGATGGGAATCGCCTGTGAAGAATCATTCTTGGGCAAGAACCAATTCCAGATCGGCGAACCATTGCGCCCGCCGGTTTCGCAAGAATGGGCGAATTCCTCGACGCGCCGGCGCAGCCGGTCCTCAGCTGCAAAATCGGTGTTATTGTGCGGGAAGGCGCCGCGGACCGCAAGCGGCAAAGCCGGCGCCTTCCGCAGCGCCTTACCTGTGCGCTCACCAATTCAACCTGTGCGAAACGCAAGCAAAAAGCGGAAAAGTCCACGTCTGCGCTAAAGTCGCACGGCGCTGCCCCAAGGCCGGCATTTCCCCCAATTTCCTGTAAAGAATTCCTGGCTCTTTCGGCGGCAGCGGGCAAATTTGTCCCAGACGGTTCGCGAGCCGTTCGCGCTCGCGCCGGCGCCACGAAAGTGGCACAGCATCCCATCTTTTCCGGAGGGCCCGAGAATGAGGCTCAAAGTTTTTCTGCCGCTGCTGGCGGCCTTGGCTTCCCTGGCGGGCTCGCACCGGCCGGCGCACGCGACCCATTGCGGGGCGACGAGGTATCCCCTCACCCTGTGCACCCAGGACCAACTGTGTCCGCCCGTGATCCGTTACCGGACTTGTTATCAAACCGTGTTCGAGGACCGCACCTGCGTCCGTTACCGGCCGGTGTACAGCACCACCCTCAAGGAGTGTACGCACACCGTCTTCCAGCCGGTCTACGACCGCAAAATGGTGACCCAACGCTACGTCACCTGCAAGCGGGTGTGGGAAGCCTACGACGTCGTCCAGAAATACTGCGTCGTCAAGCCGGTCTATGAACACAAAATGAAGGAACACTGCTATACCGTGATGAAACCGTCCTGGCAGAATTACCAGGAAACCGTGCACTGGACCACCTTCCGGCCGGAGTACACCAAGCACGTCAAGGAGTGCAAGTACGTGGTGTGCCGGCCCGAATGGAAGGAGCAGCAGGTGCCGGTCCGCTGGTGCACCGCGCGGCCGGAATACACCAAGCACGTCAAGGAATGCAAGTACGTGGTCTTCCGCCAGGATTGGAAAGACCACGCCGTGCCGGTCCGCTGGTGCACCTACCGGCCACACTACGAGAAACATGAGATGGAATGCCGCTACGTGTGCTACCGGCCGGCGTGGAAAGAATACCAGGTGCCCGTGCGCTGGACGACTTACCGGCCCGAGTACACCAAGCACGAGGGCGAGCGCCGCCACGTCGTCTGCCGGCCGGAAGTGAAGGAGGACAAGGTGCCGGTGAAATACTGCACTTACAAGGCGGAATACACCAAGCACGCCTGCGACGTGCCGTGCACCACCTATAAGACCGAGATCATTCCGTGCGAAAAGGAAGTCAAGAGCGTCACGTTCACTCCGGTCATCACCGAGCACAAGGTCAAGGTGCCGTGCGGCGACTGGAAAATCGAGCCGGAATTCATCCCCGGCCCGGTGGTGATGAAGTGCTACCGCCAGCCGGGCACGTGGACCTTCGATCCGACGTGCTGCCGGGCCTACTACTGTCCCGGGCCGATCGTGAGCTGCCCGGTGCAGTTGCCGGGCCGCTGGGTGTGCAAGCGGACCTTCATGCCGCGCGAGGAAATCCGCACGGTCACCAGTTGCCGCTACGTGCCCAAGGTCCACACGCACGTGGTCAAGTACAACCTGTGCAAGGTCGTGCCGCACACAGTCATGAAGAAAGTGTTTTACACCACGTGCAAGATGATTCCCCAGGAACACGTCAAGATCGTGGTGGTGCGCCGCTGCATCCTGATCCCCGAGGTCAAGGTGCAGAAGTTCCACTACACCACCTGCCGGATGATCCCGGAGGAACACTCGAAGCTGGTGACCTGCAAGCGCTGCATCTTCATCCCGGAAGAGAAGTGCAAGAAGATTCCGTACGTCACCTGCAAGATGATCCGCGAGGAGCACAGCAAGATCGTGACTTGCAAACGCTGCATCCTGGTGCCGGAAGTCAAGGTGCACAAGATCCCCTACGTCACTTGCCGGATGATCCGCGAGGAACACACCAAGATAGTGACGCAGCGGTACTGCGTGCATATCCCCGAGGTCAAGGTGCACAAAATACCCTACGTCACCTGCCGGATGATTCCCGAGCATCACAGCAAGGTGGTGACCAAGACCAAGTGCCTGCTGGTGCCCCAAACCAAGAAGTGCCAGGTGCCATACGTGACCTGCAAGCTGCTCACTCAGGAAAAGACGCACGTGGTGAAGTGCCACAAGTGCAAGCTGGTGCCCGAAGAGCACGTGTGCCAGGTGCCGCAGGTGACCTGCAAGCTGGTGCCCAAGGAAGTGCGTTACCAGGTGCCGGTGACAAGCTGCAAGCTGGAACCGTTCGTGGTGACCTACAAGGTCTGCCGGAAGATTCCGATCTGCATCCCGGAATGCGTTCACCCGCACCCGTTCCTGGCCCCGCGGCCCGCGCACTCGGTTCCACCGCCGCTGTTGGACTTCCTCAAGGAACCGGAAGTGGCGCCGGTGCCCAAGTAATTGCCAAGCCGCGAACCCCGTTTAGCGAGGAGCCGAAGGCGACCGTGTTGACGAGCGGTCGCCTTCGGCTCCCCGCTAAACAACGCTGAATTGGTTTCACTTCCCCCCCGCATCGAGTATAATTGCAACAGTCAAAGTCGCCCGGCGAAAACCATCATCGCGCCTTATCATGCCTGGCAATTCTTTCGGCGAGCTGTTTCGCGTGACCACGGCGGGGGTCAGCCACGGCCCGGGTTACGTCGCCATCATCGATGGCTGCCCGCCCGGCCTGCCCCTGGGCGTGGACGACCTGCTGCCGGATTTGCGCCGCCGCCGGCCCGGCCAGTCCAAGATCGTCAGCCAGCGCCAGGAAGAAGACCTGCCGGAAATCTGGTCCGGCGTGTTTGACGGCAAGACCGACGGCACCAGCATCGCCATACTCTTTCGCAATCAGGACCAGCGCAGCCAGGATTACAGCGACATCAAGGACAAGTACCGGCCGGGACACGCCGACTTCACCTTCGACGCCAAGTACGGTTTCCGCGATTATCGCGGCGGCGGACGCTCCAGCGCCCGCGAGACCTTGTGCCGCGTGGCCGCGGCGGCCATCGCCAAAAAACTGCTCGCCCAGCAGGGCATCCGCGTCCTGGGCTACGTCAAGCAAATCGGTGACGTCGTGGCCGATATTCCGGACCCCGCGGCGATCACCCTGGAACAGGTGGAAGCGAACATCGTGCGCTGCCCCGAGCCGGCCAAGGCCGCGGAAATGATCGCCCTGATCGAGGCGGTGCGCAAAGACCTGGATTCCATCGGCGGCGTGTGCGAGCTGGTGGCCACGGGGGTGCCGCCCGGCCTGGGCGAGCCGGTGTTCGACAAGCTCAAGGCGGACCTGGCAAAGGGCCTGTTGTCGCTGCCGGCGGTAATGGCCTTCGAGTACGGCGCCGGTTTCGCCGTCGCCTCTGCCCGCGGCAGCGCCAACAACGATCCGTTCATTCCGTTGGCGAGCGGCCGGTGTCAACCGGCCGGTTCACACCAGGCTGGCGGAGAGGCGAGCGGCCGGTGTCAACCGGCCGGTTCAAACCGCCGCATCGGCACCGAAACCAATCGCCACGGCGGCATGCTCGGCGGCATCTCGTCGGGCGAGCCCATCGTCTGCCGGGTCGCTCTCAAGCCGACCAGCAGCCTGCCTCGGCCGCAGCGGACCGTGACCCGCGGCGGTGAACCGACCGAAATCGCCGTCAAGGGCCGGCACGATCCGTGCCTGTTGCCGCGCTTCGTCGTCATGGGCGAGGCCATGATGGCTCTGGTCCTGGTCGATCACTGGCTGCGCTGGCGGGCCCAGTGCGGGGGAAGTGAGAGAGTGGAGAGTGAGAGAGTGGAGAGTTAGTGGAGCGCGCTCTCACTCTCCACCCTCCCACTCTCCACTCCCTCTTCGGGAGGGGTTTTGTGGCTATCAATTTCACCTGCCTGTGCGGCAAGAAATTGCAGATCGCCGATCAATATGCCGGCACGAAGGGTCAATGCCCGGCGTGCGGAAAGGTCGTGGACATTCCGTTGCGGGATGAGTATCTGGAGCCGGCTTATGTGACGGCCGAAGCGGTGGAAGTGCCTCCCGCCCCCTGGGAAAGTGCCCGCGACCGCGAGGAAGTGCCCGCGCCCTGGGAAGGAGACGACCCCGGCCAGCGCGTCCCAACGGAGCAGATTTACGAGCCGCGTCCGGAGGAAGTGCACAATCACAATGGCCGGCCGTTGCCGCGGCAGGTCGATTTTTTTGCCGAGCCGCCGCGGGAAATCGGACCCTTGGTCAGCGCCTATTCCACCCTCCGCCGCGGCAAGAAACCCTGGTCGGGTGCGGGCCGCCTGGCCTGGGTGCTGTTCGCCTGCGGCGCCGGCCTGCTTCTGGGGGTGTTCCTTGCTTTGGCCACCCGGACCTACGGCCTGGCCTGGCTGGGCCTGGTCTTCGCTTTGGGCGGGGGATTGTTGAGTTTTGCCCTGACGCGCTTTGCCCACGTCTGCACCTATGTCGGCCGGGATGGAGTCGCCCGCTTCCGGTGCAGCGGGAATCGCCATAACCTCACGGAAAAAATCTTCCTCTTTCGCGACGCCACCGAGCTGCGCACCAGCCAGACCCGTCATTACTACAACGGCGTTTACACCGGCACGCACTATTCGTTCGTCTGGACCGATGTGAACAAGCTCAAGGTATTCGCGCTGGCCGGCAGTTACCGCAGCCAGGAGGGCAATCCCGCGGCCAAGGACCCGTATCACTTCGCCGTGTCCGCCGAGCTGGCCTGGAGCCTTTACCTCTTGGACCAGGTGCAGCCGCAACTCACCTCCGGCGGCTCGGTCAAATTCAGTCTCAGGGGCGGCGACTGGATTCGCGTCGGCCCCGGCTACCTTGTCCTCAGCATCCGCGGCAAGAAAATCGAGCTCGGCGGCCAGGACATCGCCCGCGTCCGCATCGACCAGGGCGTCGTGTCCATCCTGGAACCGGACGCCCACGAAGGCTGGTTTTCCTCCACCGGCGTCTACAAATTCGCCTACAACGAGCTGGCCAACGCCCAGTTCTTTTTGTTCCTCATGGACAAATTGATCGGCGTCAAGACAAGTGGATGAGAAAAAGCGAAAACCCCATAAATGTTTGTTTACGTTCAGCGCTCGGATGATCGTTTGCAAGAGGGCTATCCTTCTTGCAACCTGGCGAAGGCGGACCGAACAACCGGCGAAGACCAAAGTGGGCAAACGCAGGTTCTTTTCAATCCTCAAGAATATTAACCGTGGCTTTGGGGATGGCAGCTGCATTTTACCTTGGATCGCAAATCCGCCATCATTGTGCCGCGAACTCCCGCTGGTGAAGCCACGGTGAGAACTCTCCGGATCAACGACGCGTGTCGTGTCTTTGTTCGCAAGCTGCAGATTCGCGCTGGGCTTATCGCCTACTAGCAGTCAACTCCAAAAATGAATCAATGACCGCGTTCCTTCTTTTGAGTTTTTCTTTTGTCTTGCTTCGGGTTCCCGACCTGGGGTAGGCTAGGGATACTAGGAGTCACAACCTCCAGAACTTTCAGGGGGGATCTCATCATGCGTCGGGCAATTCGCTTGATTTTTCTGAGCGCCCTGGTCGTTTTGACCATGGAGTCGGGCGCCGTTTTCGGGCAAACGGCGGCGCCGCCGCGGCTGTTATACGTCACGCCGCCCGGCGGGCAGGCTGGAAGCTCCGTCGAGGTTCTCCTGACCGGGCAGAATCTCGACCAGGCCGAAACCCTGCACTTCAATTTCCCCGGCGTCAAGGTCGAGCGCACCGGCACGGAAAAGGCGCCGCCGATGATCGATCCCAAAACGAAAAAGCCCATTCCCAAGCCGCCGACCGGGCCGCTGTCGCAGAAGTTTCAGGTCACGCTACCGGCCGGCGCTCCGCTGGGCATCCAGGATATTCGCGTGGTCACCAAGGGCGGCATTAGCAACCCGCGGGCCTTTGTCGTCGGCGCCGGCAAGGAATTTATCGAGAAAGAACCGAACAACGACGTTCCCGCCGGCAATCGCGTCGAGTTGAACTGTACCGTCAGCGGCGTCATCAATACACCCACCGATGTGGATTTTTTCCTGTTTGCCGGCACGAAGGGGCAAAAGATCGTCGTCCATTGCCAGACGACGAGCATCGACAGCAAGCTGCCGGCGGTCATCGAGCTATACGGCCTGAGCGGCAGTTACCTGGGCGCCAACAAGAGCTATCAAGGGAACGATGCCCTGCTCGATGCGGTGTTGCCGGCCGACGGCGATTATTACGTGCGCGTCGCCAGTTTCACCTACACGCTGGGCGGGCTGGACTATTTTTACCGCCTGACGATCGCCACGACGCCGTGGATCGACGCGGTTTTCCCGGCCGTCGTCGAGCCCGGCAAAGAAACCGAAGTGACTGTCTACGGCCGGAATTTGCCCGGCGGCCAGGCCGATCCGGAAACCAAAGTCGGCGGTCGCATTCTGGAAAAAGTCAGCGTCAAGGTCAAAGCGCCCGCTGACGCGCGGGCCGTGCAGCGGCTGGCCTACTCCGGGTTCATTCCCCCGGCCGGCGGTTTCCTCGACGGCTTCGATTTCCGCCTGAAAAACGACGCCGGTTTCTCCAACCCCTTCCGGCTAACCCTCGCCTCGGCCCCGGTGGTGCTGGACAATCAAGCCAACGATTCCCAGGAAACAGCCCAGAAGGTCCCCGTGCCGTGCGTCATTGCCGGTCGCATCGAGGGCAAGGCCGACCGCGACTGGTACACCTTCACCGCCAAGAAAGGCCAGGTGTTGGCCATCGAAGCCTACGGCGACCGGCTCGGTTCGCCCCTGGATCTGGCGCTCCGCGTGGTGGACGAGAAGGGCAAAACCATCGCCGATCTGGAGGACAACCCGGACACCACCAGCCCGCAATTCTTCACGCGCAGCGAAGACCCGCCGCGCTACCGATTGGCGGTGCCCGCCGACGGCGACTATGCGGTGCTGGTGACCAGCCGCTATGCATTCACCGAAGCGGGACCGCGCTACCTGTACGTATTGCGGATCACGCCGGAACAGCCCGATTTCCGCCTGGTGGCCATGCCGACGTCCCAGGTGACCCCGGAAGGCGTGGTCGTGGGCCAGGGGGGACATCAGGCCTTCACGGTGTTCATCCATCGCCAGGACGGCTTCACCGGCGACATCACGTTGACCGGCGAAAACCTGCCGCCGGGCGTGACCGTTACGCCGCAAATCCTGCCGCCCGGAGCGAAGCAAGCGGCCATCGTCGTCGGTGCCAAGCCGGATGCCGCCCCCTGGGCCGGCCCGATCAAGATCGTCGGCACGGCCACCATCAACGGCCAGAAGGTGGTCCGCGAAGTCCGCGCTGCCACCATCACCTGGCCGGTGCCGGCCGTCACCGCCACCTTCACCCGCCTGGACCGCGAGCTGGTCCTGGCCGTGCGGGACAAAGCGCCCTTCAGTCTGACCGTGGACAAGGACAAGTTCACCGTCCTGCAGGGCGAACGCATTAGTATTCCCATCAAGCTGACCCGGCTTCAGCCCAACTTCATGGCCCCCATCCAGGTGACCGCCCTGGCCCTGCCGCCGGGCTACGCCATGCCACCGGTGACTTTGGTCCCCGGAAAGGATTCCGCGACCGTTAATATCGACGGCAAACCAGGCGCCTCACCCGGGGTATTTTCAGTGGTGTTGCGCGGCCAGGCGGGCGCTGTGGGAAAAAAGCCCCCGCCGCCCAAGCCCGGCATCAATGTGATTTTCCAGCCTTCCACGCCGATCACGGTTACCATCGTGCCCCGGCAACTTGCCAAGCTGAAGGTGCCGACCACGATCCCCAAGGCCAAACTGGGCAAGCAGGTCGAGGTGCCGATCGAGCTGGCCCGCCTGTTCGATTACGATGGGCCGTTCAAACTCGAGCTGATCGTGCCGCCGGGAATCAAAGGCCTGAAAGCGGGGGAGGGGCAGATCAAAGCCGGCGAAACCAGCGGCAAGTTGCTGCTGGACATTGCCCCCGATGCCAACAAGATCGGCGCGGTGACTGGCTTGACCGTCCGCGTCACGGCCCTGTGGGGCGGCACCACGCCGGTCGTGCACGAGAGCAAGTTGACGGTGAATGTGACGAAGTGATTTCGGCCGCTTGCGGCTTTGCATCTGCGCTTTCATTTCCCAAATTGCCTGGTCTCCCAAGGGAAAATTGCTGGCGACAACCGGCCGCGACAAGACCGTGAAACTTTGGGATGTTCGGTCCCTTTTTCGGAATATCGGCAAGTAATATCGAGTCAGGGAGAAAACCAGTATTTGTGGCTTGAAATGAACATACAAGGGGTCGGGAGTAGCTGCGTCCCCTTTTTTTCCAGGTAGCCGAACCCTAGCGGCAGATGCGTGCATACCGGAGTCCGTGCGTCGGATTCGAACCGCTTGCCCTTATCTTTCTCCCTCAGCCTCCACAGGGCGAACGCCAATTCGAACCTGGATTTCCTGGGCTCGCCCAGAAAGGCCCTCATTGCCCTGGAGATACTTTCAACCGAATTTACGTTTTGGAAAAACCACTGGCAATGAAAAAAACCGCGCCAGGTTGGCCGGCGCGGTTTCTTGTTTCCGAACCTTCCGGAAAAAATCAGCCCACCAGTTGGCGCACCGGCCGGCCTTCGGGGACCAATTCGATGGGCCGGCCGTCCTGGGCGCGGTACCAGGTGTGCAGCGGAATGCCCAGGGCGTGGTAGATGGTGGCGGCCAGGTCTTGCGGCGAGACCGGGCTGTCCACGACGACCTCGCCGAGGGCGTTGGTGGCGCCGACGACCTGGCCGAGGCGGACGCCGCCGCCGCCCATGCAGGCCACGCCGGCGGTGGACCAGTGATCGCGCCCCGCCGACGGATTCACCTTGGGCGTGCGGCCGAAATCGCCGAACCACACCACCAGGGTATTGTCCAACAGTCCGCGCTGGAAGAGGTCTTGCAGCAGGCCGGCGTAGGCCCGGTCGAGGCGCGGCAACAGCCGGCCAGACAAGCTGCGGAAATTGTTCTGGTGCGT
>CAZFGM010000107.1:0-4502 GCA_964518515.1 uncultured Alcaligenaceae bacterium
AAAAAAAAAAGGCATCATTGCAACTCCCCCGGACTTTTGATTGACCTAGTTCCCCACCCAGACTTATGTCGGCCGGCGGCGGCGGCGCCGCCGGGTGGGCGAGGCGGCGGGCGTCGAGGCGCATGACGACCGGCCTCGTCGCCGTCGCGCAGCAGTTGGAACAGAAAGGCGTGGTCGCCGGGCTTGCAAATACAGTAGAATATCAAGAGTAAGGCCTTTTGCAGCATTTGCACAGCGGTGTTCTGCGAATGAAACCAATCAATGTCGACGACAGACTGCACGCCGAAAGCAATGAGTCCCAGCTGCTATCGGAGGAATTGCGGCCTGGGGACCCGGTCAGCTGGTCGCTTTTTTTAAAATCAATTTATCCTTTCATCACGCGTACCTTGTCAAATCTGGGCATTCTTTCGTATTCAGACATAGAAGACCTAACGCAAGAGGTATTCATCCACTTCTGGATGAAGGGGTATTCCCATTTTGATCCTACAAGAGGCTCCATCCGTCCGTACATCGCGCTTATTGCTCGAAACGTTGCTCTCGATTTTTGGCGAAAACGAGCCCATCATAGGACCGTGTCGCTATCGTCTTTGGATAGTTTCTTGTATCGCCTCAAACGCCCGAATTTGAAAAAGGACCCGCGCATCCTCTCTTTGCCGAAATCGTTGGCTTCCTTGATTGCTGATAACCGTCCAGGGCCCGAGGAGTTAGCGATGCAAAAAGAGGTCCGTGAAACAGTTTTTTCCGTGATCAACTCCATGCCTCAGGAAGAGCGCGAAATAATCCAAAATTTGTACCTTGATGAGTCCTCGCCTACCGTCGTGGCGGCCGCGTTAGGTCAATCGGTACATTGGGTTCGGGTGAAGGCTAGGGAGGCGCGTCAATTCCTAGCAAGAATCCCAAAGCTGCAAACGGCCTACTCGGATCGATTCGGAATCGACCCGGTGGTTGAGTCTCGTTACGCTGATGTCTTTCAGGCAAAGCTGAGCCAAATTGGCAGAGACCCAAGTTTCGTTGAAGCGGAGGACCCGTATGTAGTCGGGCGCCCGGTGGAAGGCAAACTATTCGTTGGTCGCACGGACATTTTAAAACTCGTAACAGCAAATCTTTCACCATCGGCGGGGCGAAACATTCTATTGCTCCGGGGTCAGCGCCGAACAGGAAAAACCTCTGTCCTGCTCCGTTTGCGCGACACATTGGCTAAGGAATCGGGGGGTTATTACCACCCTGTTTTTGTTGATATGCAAGGCTTGACGATGGTCCAAAACGAGGGTGAGTTGCTGTACATGCTCGCACACAGCATTTGGGCCGACCTTCGTTCGAGTGGCATTGAGATAAGGCGCCCCCAAACTTCGGAGTTTCAGCATGCGGCCGCAATAGCGTTCGAAATCGAGTTTCTGAACGAGGTAAAGACTGTTTTGAGTGATCGGCGCATTCTTTTGATGCTAGACGAATTCGAGACGCTCAAATCCTTGATTGATCGCGGGTGTGTAAGTTCAAATGTGTTAGAGTATTGTCGACATCTTATGCAGCATTCGCCGCTTCTCTTTCTTATCGCTGGTACGCAAAAGCTTCGCGAATTATCTGGCGGCTACTGGTCAATTTTCTTCAACTTGGCTGTACCCATTGACATCGGGACACTCAAAGAGTCCGAAAGTCGTTGGCTGATTACCGAACCGGTTCGTCGTTGGTACACCATTGAACCTTCGGCAGTGTCGGAGATTGTCGACCTGGCAGGGTGCCATCCCTTTTTCACACAGTTGATATGCAAGAAACTCCTTGAGGTGCGAAATGAAGCCCAAGTGAACTTGGTTAGCATTGCGGAAGTACTCGAAGCGGCGGATCGCGCCCTGCAAAGCGGAGATGAACAGATTGGTTACCCATGGACCGAAGATGACTGCACTCAAAGCGAACGTGTCCTGCTGGCCGTGATGGCACAGGAATGTATTGATCGGCAGACTGTGCCACCGGCTCAGCTGCAGGACCGGCTGATGGACTCAAAACTTTCACTTGGGAGTTCACTGGAAGAAGCCACTAGACGGCTTGTAGTCCGTGGGGTTCTCCGAGAGGAAGAAAAAGAGCTAACCTTCGTCGTGCCTCTTTTTCAGAAATGGCTTGTTCGGAAGGGATTCGACAGTCCAAGGGCGGCGGGGGCGTATAGCAATCGCTTACATGGGGGAGTGTAAAATGACGAATCCGTTTACTAGCCGACCCGTAAGCCACGACTCGTATTTCAAGGGTGACCAGGGTGGTCGAGGAGCCCACGCGCAACGGCTCCTGCGTCACATCTGTAGGTCAGATCCTCCACCGGACTCGTTGTCTCTCGTCGGGGAACGACGGTTCGGAAAGACATCGCTTCTAGAGTACCTTCATCGGTCAGTCAAGCCCCAACCGAATCTTTTTACTGGAAGTATTGACATGCAATCCCTTCCAGAGGAAGGGCCGCAGGGGTTTTATCTACTGCTTTCGCGCCTTTTCTCAGATTTTGGCTGGACAGTTGACACGAGTGGGACCTTTGGCTATCTGGGTTTTTTAGATGTGCTCCAACAAACCCGACACTCAGGAAATCGCATCTTACTGTTCCTCGACGAGTTTGATGTGGCTGCACGTGAGCCACGTTTCACATTGCAGTTTTTTGAAAACCTTCGGAGTGCTGCAACTGTTTACCCCTTAACCTTGGTCGTGGCATCGGTCGCCCCATTGACTAGCGTTGCCCATTCCGAGGTTTTAGGATCCCCATTTTTTAATATTTTTAACTTGGAACGCCTGACACTTCTTAGCACAGAGGAAAGTCGAACCATTATTAGTGTTTCACCTAGGGGTCCCACGGGCCTCGAAGATGTCGCCCCGTTTATTTTACAAATGGCGGGCCCTCATCCTTACTTGCTGCAGCGTGCTTGTGCCTGTGCCTGGGAATTACGCGAAACCAATGGCTCCATTAACATTTCTCACCTTGAAAAGCGCTTCAATGACGCGGTTGTGGGTCAATACAATTACATGTGGAACCATCTCAGCGACCAAGAAAAGGCAGGGTTTCACGCTGTTGTTCAATCGCGTTTGGCTGAGAGTTCCGCTCTAAAGTCACTCCTTGAGCGCGGCTATTTAGTTGACACCAATCCTCCTGAACCATGTGGGCTCGGTTTCGCGCGGTATGTTACCCATTTATTGCAGCCATTAATCGCAAAGACGGCAAAGATTCAAGATAGAATGGAAAGGGTTGTTGTCGTTGTGGATCTTTCCCGGTATAGCGATATTGCCAAAGAGCTAGAGCAGCATTTCGGTGTTGTGGCAGTGCAAGAGCTCAACAAGCAAATACGTGATCTGATTGAGGGGGCACTCACAGAAGTGGGAATTGGAAAGGAGGGAGTGCCTTATAAAGGCACGGGTGACGGGGCGATAATCGTACTGGAAACCGCAGCGATCGCTTCGCAATTCGCTGAAGCGCTACATCGAGCCGCGGCTAACCATAACCTCAAAAAGGATGTTCCCCTCGCGCAGCGACATTTTCGGGTTGGAATATGGACCAACGTGATCATTGTTGCGCAAGAAAAGGATTCGCACGATCGTGTTCTGTCCTTTGAGATTGCTGGCACTGCGATCGCCAATGCAGTCAGGCTTGAAGGCGCATGTAAGACTGGAGAAGTCCTTATTTGTCCGGATACCTGGGGCGATCTGGCCAAGCCGATGCGGAAATTATACGGTGACCAGGAAGAGGTCAAAGGAAAAAGGGGTGAGAGATTCCGAGCTCACCGCCGCAAAGTTGTTGAAGCCGCCCCCTGGGAAACCAGTGGTCTTTGACCCCTTCGAAAAACTTCACTTCACCGGTTTCCACAGCGACTCGTCGCGGAAAATATCGAGGCCGGTCATTTCGCGGATGGGCTTTCATCCGGCCGCCGCTGCGGGCGGCGGCGCTGCCGCCGCCGGGCGGGCGAGGTGGCGGGCGTCGAGGCGCATGATGAGGTAACGCAGGGCGTCGAGGGCGTGGTTGTGGTCGGGTTCGGGGGTTTCGGTGTTTTTGTCGCCGGCGGGGTCCCAGCGGTAGAGGCCGGCTTCGGCGAGGAGGTTGGGGCAGCGGCCGGCCAGGACGCGCAGAGTGCCCTGGCGCAGGCGGGCGGTGACGGCGGCGATGCCGGGGCGGACGGCGTTTTTGGCGGGCAGGACCTTGAAGTTGGCGTGGCGCAGGCCGGCGATCTCGGTGGCCCCCGACGGGTCGGCTTGCCAGAGCACGTCGCGTGGCAGGAAAACGGCGTGATGGCTCAAGGGCTGATAGCGCTCGTAGTGTTCGCCGGTGAGCCAGAGAACATCGTCGCGATCGACCAGTCCCCAGACGGCGGCGAAGGGGTTGGTGAAGCCGAAGTCCATGCCGCCGGCAAGGCGAATGCCGCAGTCCGGATCGAGGATTGACGATAGGGGCGGGCGCGGGCTGGGGAGACCTGCGGTCCAAGGATCGGCGGGGTCGGAGACCCGCGCCGAACGCGCGGGGTCGGAGACCCGCGCCGAACGCG
>CAZFGM010000107.1:4602-14715 GCA_964518515.1 uncultured Alcaligenaceae bacterium
CGGGGTCGGAGACCCGCGCCGAACGCGCGGGGTCGGAGACCCGCGCCGAACGCGCCAGACGGGCCGCGTCATCCTCGATTCGCTTGTGCCAGGCTTCGTCGATCTTACGCAGGTTTTCCGGCAGCGCGGGCACGACGCAGCGGTCGAAATCGGGGTAGACCAGGCCCTCGACCGATTCGAAGGAGCAGTGGTATTCCTGGCGGAACCAGGCATCGCCGAGGGCGCGGCGTTCCTCGTCGAGGAATTTCGGGTCGATGCGTGGGCACTGGGAGGCGGGGATGTGGATGCGCGCCCAGTCGTCGCCGCCCCTGGCCCAGGCGTTGTAGAAGAAGCCGCGCTTGCCGAAGGGGGTGGACAGGCAGATGAGGCGGCCCTTGGAGACGGCAAGCATAGGCCGGACCGTGCGGTACAGGTCGTCGGGAACGCGGGCGGCCTCGTCGATGATGATCAGATCGACGTGGGCGTAGCCGCGAATGGTGTCCTCGCGGCAGGGGAGGGAAACGATGCGGCTGAGGTGCTTGAATTCGATCTCCTCGGCGGTGCGGCGCTCGAGCAGGCGATTGCCCAGGATCTGGTGAAAGAAGGTGATCAGGCGCAACAGCTCCTTGGCCTGGCGATGGCTGCGCGACAGGATGAGGACCTTGGTCAGGCGGTGGAACAGGGCCTCGACCAGGGCGAGGACGGCGACGACGGTGGACTTGCCGGCCTGTCGGCAGCAGTTGAGCAACAGGCGGGCATGGCGGTTTTCCAGCACCTCGACTTGCCAGGGATCGGGCTCGAGGCTCAACAGGCGCATGATTTCGACGGCGGGGGGAAGGTTGGTGGGAGGGGTCATGGAGGTGTCCTTTGCACGGGGGGATGGGAGACAGATTTCAGATTTTTGATTGCAGATTGCAGATTGCAGATTTGAATTTTGAACCGTAGAGGTCGCGGAGAAGGCGGAGAGAAAAGTTGCCGGGGTTGCCGGTCGATGCCCGGGGATCTCATTACCCCGCATTTCTCACCAACGTAGAACGGTTTCCTAACCCGTCGGCGCCGGACGGTTTAGTGTCTAACCAGTTGAGATCGGAGAAGTTGTGGGGCACGTTTCCAACGTGCCGGCACGTTAAAAACGTGCCCCACATTGGTTGCGGCTTTGCCGCGTTAAGAAACCCGTCCCACAACAACTGTCGCCCGTCATTATAAGTGAGAAATGCAGGTTACGGTTTGGCGGTAGTTACGGGCGTGTCCGCAGCGATTTCCTCCATCGGCTTGCCGGCAAAAGCGTTTTCGAAAGGATTGAGCCACGGGTCGAGGCTGAAGTTAGTTTGCGGGCGCAGGTCGAGGGGGAGTTCCTGGCCGGGCAAGAGCCAGTAGGAGAGGCGCTGGCCGCGGCCATAGCGGCGATGAATTTGGATGGCCAGAACGTCTTTGGCCCGCCGCAGAGTGAGGCGTTTGATATCCAGTCGCCCGGCGGCCTGCCAGACCGCTTGGCTGGTGCGGGGTCCATTTTTGAGAAAGGCGTTGAGGAAATTGCAAGCGCGGGCCAGGGCTCGCGGCGGGCAGCCGGTTTGACGGATCAGCAAATCGTCGGCGGTAAAGGTACAGGGGCCGAGCCAGTTCAGGCGGACGCCGGCGGTTACCCCGCAGGCTCGAAGAATGACCTGCGGGCTTGGACCGGCCTGCGGGCTTGGACCGGCCTGCGGGCTTGGACCGGCCTGCGGGTTGGGATCGGGAGGGGGGAGGCCGGAGGCGGTGGCACCGTTCGGGGGTGCAGCGACTGCCTCGGCGGGCTCGATGGTGTAGGCCAAACTGGGCTGGGGCGGAGCGTTACTGTTTCGGACCTGGGCCAGGACGCGCCGGCCGGGAGTTTCCGGGTCGCGGCCCACCAGCCAGGCGAACCGGCAGACGGCGGTAAAGGCAATCGAGCCGCCGCCGCGATACATTGCCGGCGCGGCGCTCCGCTTGTTCAGGTGGCGGACCAGCAGCATGGCGCAGCGGTGTTTTTCCGCCAACTGTACCAGCGGATCAAGGGCGCGGCGAACACTGTGGTCGCTGGCCGTGGCCACGGCGGCATCGAGAAACGCCATGATCGGATCGAAGACCACCAACCGGGCTTGCGACTGGGCAATGGCCTGGTCCAGGCGCTCAACCTGGGAAGGCAAGCTTGGCAGGCCGAGTTCTTCGCGTGGCCAGTCGATGATGCGCTGGGTGTCGGCGCCGAAGTAGTGCAAGCGGGGCAAAACGGTGTCGTCAGCGGCATCTTCGGCGAAGAGCAAAAGGGAGTTGGCCGGAGCGGGTCCGGAGGCGCCATCGGGCATGGACCGGCCGGTGCTGAGGCGGGCGCACAAATCGAGGGTGATCAGCGACTTGCCTAGGTCCGGATCGCCATCGAAGAGGGCGAGCTTGCCGAAGGCCAGCCGGCCAGGCCAGAGCCATTCCACGGGACGGGCTATGCGTTGGCTTATGGGGCGGAGGTTCATGGGAAATGTAACCTGATCCAAGGCGGGTGTATATTCCGAAGATTTCCAATTCCAAGGGCCCTGTATATTATTTTTGTAACATGTTCAGGGAGGAATTTGCTATGTCAGTTGTAGGCTGAGGCCGGTGTGGAGTTTTGAGACTCTCACCCATATGTTTTTACGCAACCAATTATCTTTCAATGACTTGAATGGACAGGTTAAATCTCAATAGTTTTGAGACTGTGAGATTTTGGAATTATTAGTAAGCAAGCCTTTGGAGTGCGGTGATGATGCAGTGGCAATCGCCGCCGGCGGTAGTCTTTCGCCCGCGGGAGGTATTGTAACTCCCCCGGACCTTTCGATTGACCATATTCCCCAAGCAGACATATGATAGGATGTCTAACCAATTCCAGCGTAAGGGGTTGATCCATGAAATGGGCACTACCCGGCTTGAGCGGCCTCTTCCTTCTGGCGGTTCCGGCGTGGAGCCAGGACGCCGTTGCCAAGGACAAAGCGGAAAAAATCAAAGCCCTGGTCAAGAGCCTGGAGAGCAAGGACCTGGCGGTCCGGCTGGAGGCCGTGGTCGCTCTGGCGGAGTTCGGTCCGCTGGCGAAAGCGGCCGTGCCGGGCCTGGTGAAAGCCCTGGAGGAATCCGATGAGGATTTGCGCCTGAACGCCGCCATCACCCTGGGCAAGATCGGCAAGGACGCGGTCGGACCGGTCGCCAAGCTGTTGACCAGCGTGGATGCCGATACGCGCTATTACGCCCTGGCGGCGCTGGGCTGGATCGGTCCGGCGGCCAAGGAAACGGCGCCCGAGGTCTTGAAGGCGCTCGCCCATAAGACCGACGGCGTTCGCGCCAAGGCGGCCTTCGCCCTGGGACGGATCGGCGCCGACCCGAAAACCGCCATCCGCCCGCTCCTCAAATTACTGACCGACAAGAACCCCCAGGTTCGCGGCTCGGCCGGTGAGGCCTTGGGGAATTTCAAAGCGGCCGCGGTCCCCGAGCTGATCGAGGCCTTGAAGGATGACTGGCTGTCCATCCGCCTGGAAGCGGCGCGGGCGCTGGGCCAGATCGGTCCGGCGGCCAAGGCGGCGGCGGACACCTTGAAGTTCGCCATCGTCGATGCCGACGACAAGCTGGCCGACGAAGGCCTGGCCGCCCTGGTCAAGATCGGTCCGGCCGGCTTCAAGACCTATGCCGTGGCCTGGAACCACGACAAGGCCGACATCCGCAAGCGCGCCTTCGCCGTGCTGGCAAAACAGGGCCGGTCGGCGGTGCCCTTCCTGGCCGAGGCGCTGTCGGCCAAGCCGGTCGAGGCCCGCCGCGAAGCGGCCCGGCTTTTGGCAAGCCTGGGCCACAAAGAAGACGTGATGGTGCCGGCCCTGAGCCGCGCTTTGAAGGATAAAGATCGGGAAGTGCGCAGGAATTCCCTCCATGCCCTGGTGCACGTCGCCGTCGGCGCCCGCTCCGCGGTGCCGAACATCCTGGAAACCCTCAAGGACAAGGACGTCGAAATCCGCCTCGCCGCCCTGGAGCTGCTCAAACACATCCCCGAGGAATCCCCGGCCATCGTCCGGGCGGTGCGGCCGCTGCTCGAGGATGCCAACGAAAACGTCCGCCGCCTGGCGGGCGAGGTACTGGTGTACCAGGGGAAGAAAAACCCGTGAGGTTTTTCGCTTTCCGGAAGCGCCAAATGCCAAGGCGCCAAGCCAGCGGACGTTTAACGGAAAAAACCTTTTTGGTATGCTTAACTTAAACTACTTCCTTTGTTTTGTCTGGTGCTGAGTGAGATATGTCCAGTCAAGTCATCCTCGATCTTCCCGACGATATCATGCGACAGGCGGCCTCGATGGCGGGTCGCCTGGGTAGGCCCGTCGAAGATTTTTTGATCCAAACCATACAAAAATCCTTGCAACCGTTGGGAACTTCCACCGACAAGAAATTCTCCGAAATGAGCGCTGCAGAGGTTCTCGCCTTTACCCAGGCGGAAATGCCTTCCCAGGAAGATCAACGCCTCAGCGAATTGCTGGACCGCCAACAGGCAGGGCTGGTAACCGCCCTGGAACAGGCGGAACTTTCCGGGCTGATGGCCCTGTATCAGGAAATGCTTCTCAACAAAGCGCAGGCCTTGCGTGAAGCCGTGCGCCGGGGCCTGATGGAGCCTTTATCATCGTGAGTCACCTGAGCCCTGAAATCCGTGAACGGGTCCGGGCTCAAGCGAAAAATCGTTGCGGTTATTGCCTGAGTCCGCAACGTCTTATTTTGGGATGGCTCGAAATCGAACATATTCAGCCCAAGGGAAATGAGGGGACCGACGAGGAGGAAAACCTTTGGTTAGCCTGCCGCCTTTGCAATAATTTCAAAAAAACTCAAACCGAAGGCCGCGATCCAGAATCGGGACTAATGGTCCCTCTTTTCAATCCCCGAAAGCAACAATGGTCCGAACATTTTTCCTGGAGTGAAGATGGTACCCATATCCTGGGAAAAACCCCGATCGGAAGAGTTACCGTGTTGGCTCTCCACCTCAATAACCCGATTGCCGTGACCGTTCGCCAGGCCTGGATTGCTGGTGGTTGGTCTCCACCGGAATGGGGCCAACCGTTATCCTGACCAGCGGTTACAAAAACCAAGGAAGGTTTTTTCACGAAAGGATTCGTGCATGCCCGTTCTTCTGCAAACCATCGTTCTTTTGATTCTCTCCAACGTCTTCATGACCTTTGCCTGGTTACACCTACCTCAAGGATATGCCGCGGCGGTACGGCCACTGCTCGAGGACGCCAACGAAAACGTCCGCCGCCTGGCGGGCGAGGTGCTGGTGTACCAGGGGAAGAAAAGCCAATAAGTCCGACTTGGCTTCAGGAACCGGTATTTGGTATTTTACTTCCAAAGGGCAATTGGCCTTAACCTGGCTAAAACCATGATGGGCTTTTGAAACCGCTCAAGAAAAAGCGAAAGACCGGTTACGCCCAAATGAAAAAACCTTAAAATCTTTTCCACCGGATGATCCCGAACCCCGTGCTGAGCGAAACCCCGCGCGATTACGCCACGGCCTCGCGCGGACCCGTATCCACCAAAGGTTCTTTTTCCCCCAACCAAAATGTCTCAACGTCTTCGTACTTTCATCGCCATCGACCCCGGCAAGGCCATCCGCGACAAACTCGTGGCCCTGCAGGAAACCCTGGCCCGCGCCGGCACCGAAGTGAAATGGGTCGAGCCGGACAACCTGCATGTCACGTTGCTCTTTCTCGGCGAGGTCAACGCCAACGACGTGCCGGCCGTCTGCCAGGTGGTGGCCGAGAGCGTGGCCGACCAGGCGGCGTTCGCCCTGAGCATCGAGACGACGGGCTGTTTTCCCAATCCCCGGCGGCCGCGCGTCCTCTGGGCCGGCGTGGGCCAGGGGGCTCCGGAAGTCTGTGCCGTGCATGACGCCCTGGAACGGCCGCTCCTCGACTTGGGCTGCTACCGCCGCGAGGACCGTAAATACACCCCGCACATCACCCTGGGCCGGGTGAAAAGCGACCGCCCCACCGATTCCCTTGCGCTGGTCCTGGCCAAGCACGCCGCCTGGAAGGGCGGCGAAACCACCGTTCGCGAAATCCACGTCATGAGCAGCGAGTTGACGCCCGAGGGGCCTAATTATACGGTCCTGAGCCGCGCCAAATTGCCCTGAGAATACCTGTCGCGTCCAAAATTGAATTTCTCCGCGAGTGCGGTGGCTTGGCACCGCTTGGGATCTTCGCCGGTCTGGATCCAAAGCGACGGCGAGCCGCCGCACTCCAAATCGAAATTGGTAAACCTTGCCGGTTGTACGGGGTTTTCCCCGTCTGCCTGGCCTATGTTTTGTAGAGGAAATGCTCCCCCTGCCTTCTCTGCCCGGCGGGTCGATCGGGCGATGGACTATTTGCGAACGGGTTGTATGACCGAAACCGAAAAGAGAAGGCTGTGCCCGCGCAGGGTCCCTGGAACAAGGAAGTTCCAGACAGCACAGGAGACACGGATGCGTGGTGTTGCCAAAGCCGGTCTGAGCCTGGCCCTGATGGTGGGGATGGCCACGGTCCGCGCGGACGACGTGCAGTGGCGTCCGGCCGGGCAGACCGATGCCGCGCCGCCTGCGCGGGGATTCAAGCTGCTCCCGCCGGTGCCGTTGACGAACCTGGCACCGCTCACACCAACCTCGCTCACTGAGGTGGAGCGTGGAGCGCCCGCGTCAGCGCTCGGCGCTCGGCGCTCGGCGCTCCCCCCTGGGGGAGAAGAACCGCGGCCCATCATCCGCGCCCAGAATGCCGAGTTACAGCCGCCGGTACCGGGCGTGCCGCCGGTGCCGCCGCCTCCGTACACCGGCGGCGCCGGCGCCGACGAAGCGTACCACTGCGGCCAAGCCGGCGCCAAAGGCGGCGGCTTTTTCGGCCGCTGCTGGGAAGGCTGCAAGGAATGGTGGTTCGGCATTCCCGACCATGCCAAGGGCATCTTTCAGCCCGGCCCCAGACGCGGACTCTTCCAGAGCGATCATGATTACGACGACAAGATCATCTCGCCGGTGACCAATCCGTTCTATTTCGAGGACCCGCGGGCCTTGACCGAAGTGCGGCCCATCTTCATGTGGCAGCAGACGCCCGGCAATAATTACATCTTCGCCGGCGGCGACAACGTCTTCGCCGGCTTGCAAGCCCGCCTGGCGATCACCGAGCGGTTTTCCATCGTCGTCAACCAGCTCGGCTTCATCTGGATGGAGCCGCATAGCAGCGTCAACCCGGAATTCGCCAGCCACGTCGGCTTTGCCGAATTCCATATCGGGCCGAAGGTGACTATTATTCGCCAGGAGTGCTTTCTGGCCGCCGCAGGCTTTACCTTCGAAATCCCGACCGGCCCGGCCAAGGTCTTCCAGGACACCGGCAGCCTGTCGCTCGATCCGTATATCAGCATGGGCTTCAGCTTTGGCGAAACTTTCAAAGCCGGTTCTTTCGCCCTCTTGAACACCACCGGTTACTCGGTGAGCACCAACGACCTGCGCGGCGACTTTTTCCACACCAGTTTTCACTTGAGCTTTGACGTAGCCCACCTGCACCGGGTTTATCCACTCCTCGAGCTGCACTGGCTGCACTACACGTCCAACGGCCATACGCGCGACCTCGGCTTCGAGGGGCGCGACCTGTTCCACTTCGGCTCCCTGGGGGCGGCCGGCCACGACGAGCTCACCCTGGCAGGCGGCTTGCGCTTCAAAGTCAACGATCTGATCCAGTTCGGCGTCGGCGCCGAGTTCAGCCTCCTCGGCGGCGGCCGCCACCTCGACGACTTCCGCCTCACCGCCGACATGATCATCCGCTATTAAGGATTTGCTGAAGAATAACTTCCCGATTTCCCGGGCTGAGATTGTAGGGTGGGTCGAGTCTTCGAGACCCACCGAAAGCGCCGGGTTGCTTGCCGGTGGGTCTCGAAGACTCGACCCACCCTACGGTTTGCATCCGCGCCATTTCGGGAAGTTATAGGATCACTTTCTCCCTTTGCGGAACTGCAAGACCGTGGGAAATATCAGCCAGCCGAGGGTCCAGAGGCTGGCGACAAACAGGCTGCCGAACCAAGTCTTCGATTCCAACCACTCCCAGCTAAAAAAGACCAGACCGCCCGCCAGAGCGCCGCTGACATAGGCCAGCCAGGTTTTCCACCACTTCGTCGATTCCAGCCACTTCCAGCCTAAAAAGACCAGTCCTCCTGACAGCGCGCCAATGACATAGGCAAGCCAAAATTTCCACCATGGGACGGACGTTCGCAGGAGGGCCAGGGAACAGGCCGCTGCCAGGGCCCCCGCCCCCAAGCCAACCCCAATCGCCCGGATCAGCAGCCAGAAATCATCCCGCAGAGAGTCCGCATAAACTCCCACCACGGCGCCGAAAATCCCTCCGTGGAGCGTCAGGCGAAACCAGGATGGAAATGCGCGATCCGTCATATAATTGGTCAGGTTATTCCCTTGGTTTGGTTACCGCCCGACATGCCTTTCCGGGAGAATTTAATCAAGCACCAAGAACCGATTCAGCACATTAAGCGTGATCATCGCGGTCGGCGGATCGCAGAACAGCGCGGTCGGGTAGGTGATGGAGCCGGCGGAGAAGACGGCGCCGCCGGAAGGCGTTTCGAAATAGACCAGGTAGGCGCCGCCGTCATCGGGGTTTTTGCCCTTGGCCAGAAGCTGCACGTTCTTGGGGGAGCTGGGACTGATCTTGTCGGTTTCGTGACCGGAAGCGCCGTCGCCGTAGCGTTCGTGCAGGGTTTTGACGCCGAACAGGTCGCCGCGTTGGAGCCAGGTTCCGGCGAAGATCCAGTGGTCGGGTTCGAGCACCTCGTAAGGGGCCACGGACATGGCGCCGGGGTCGGAATAGACGACGCCGAGGAGGTTGGCCTCCGATTCGACCTGAGCATGAAAACGGCTTTCGTAACCGGCGGGCCAGGCATTGAGGCAGCGCATGGCCGTGCCGCCATTCAGAAATTCGATCTTGCAGTTCAGGCCGTTGCCGCCGAGGTACACCAGCCGGCCGCCGCCCTCGAATACCCACTTCTTGACCGCCCAGTACATTTCTTCCGACCAGTACTCGGGATGCACGCTGACAATCAAGATCTTGTACGCGTTCAGATCGAGCACGCCGCTGTGGAGCTGGTAATCGGAATAAAGATCGTAGCGAAACCCCTGCTGCTCGAGCCAGCCCAGGAGGCGCCATTCGGCCGGGGCGAGATGGCAGGCCTGGCGGCCTTCGATCGGATCGGTGCACTGGACTTCTTCCGGCACGTGGTTGTACGGCTCGGGGCGGTCAAAGGACAGCGGCGCGAACTCTGCCGCGCTCTTCCACTCGCCGTAGTCGGTGAGCTTGTAGCGCGGCAAATCGGCCTTGGCGTTGACGATCGGCGCGTCGATCATCCGTGCCGCCATGATGTAGTTGCTGCGGCCGCCGAAGGCGTTGTAAGCGTTCCAGGTGTTGGTCGAGGCCAGGACGGCGATGGCGGCCCGCGGTTTCGCCGGGGCGACCACCAGAGGGAAAGAAAAAAATTCCCCGCTTTCCGTCTTGGCATGGAAGTAATACAGGCCGCTGGGTTCGGGAGCGATGAGGACCTGGCGGTGCAGCCCGAAGCCGTTGTCCCAGGCGACGCCGCTTTCCACGAAAGGACCGTCGGGCACCGTTTGCATGACCGCCCGCGGGCCGTGATTGTCGTACCAGCCGAGATTGCGGATGCATTCTTTTTTCAGGCCATAGCGCCACAGGCCGAGCTTATAGGGCGCGACGGCATGGACGCGGAACTCGACCGTTTCGCCGGCCCGGCACCCCTTGGGCCAGGCATAACCAAGCAAGCGGTCGGAGAGCAAGCGAAAATGAATCGGCGTCGCTCCGACTTCCACCCCGACGCGCTTGCTGCCGAATCCGGGCCGGCTCAGACAGACTTCGTAGGTTCCGGGGGACAGGTCCGCCACCACCGCCCCGGAAGGCGAAGAGCGCACCACCATCGCCGGCCCGTTCCCTCCGCGGATTTCCAAACCCACATCCGCCAAGGCGGCGTAATATTCGTCGCTGACATAACCGACCAACATGTGAGCCTCAAGTAAGGAGGGAAAGCAAACCCAACCCGTTGCCCTTCGGGCCGTTTCTGCGACAAAAAGTTGTCGCAAACAAAATTGCCAATTGC